>CAZIIB010000684.1:0-2677 GCA_964539125.1 uncultured Thermoanaerobaculia bacterium
AGCCGCCGGACGGGTCGCTGAAGGCGACCTTGTACTCGCCGTCGCCGAGGCCCGACACCCGGTAGTTGCCGGAGGCGTCGGACGTGGTGAAGCCGGCGAAGATGTCGCCGAGGGCCCCGATCTCCTGGTAGACGTCGACCCGGATGCCCGCGAGGGGTGCTCCCCCCGTGTCGGTCACCTGGCCCGAGATGGCGCCGGTGGCGGCCTTCGGCTGGAGGTGGCCGGCGGCCGGCGCAACGCTCGCGGGCGTGCCCGGAGCCCGCTCCGCAGCCTGACCCGGAGCTTGGGCCGCGCCACCGCCGGCCGCGGCGACCAAGATCGCCAGCCCGGCCCCAAGGGCCGTCCATCCTGCTCGGGACATCGTGCCTCCTCCCGCCGTCTGCGTGGCATCCGGACTCCCCGCCGTGGGAGGTCCTCTCCCGACAAGCGAGAAATCCCTCCGGCAGGGGCCAGGAGGGGGAGCCAGACTGCGACGATGAGAGGAAGCCAGTACGCCCGGTCGGTTCGCTGCGTTCCCCGGCTACCGGCGGTTCAGACGAGCCAGGAGGGCCACCAGCCCACCGCCGACGACGAGCGCGAAGAGCACACGCATCAGGCTGATCACCCACGCGATCCCGATCCCGAGAGCCGCCCACTGGACCCACCAGTCCCCCGGCGAGGTCATCAGGTTGATGACGAACAGGGCCGCCAGGATCACCGGGCCGATGAACAGGAATCTCAGCGCACGAAGTGTTCTGAACATCGCTTCGTCTCCTCTGACCTCATCCTACGCGAGAGCCCGCGCGGAGATTCACCTCCGGTCCCTCCTGCAGGAGGACGATGGGCAAGCGGGAATAGAGCCCGACGCCGGTAGAGAGATGGGCCGGGATGGCGCTCTCCAGGCCGAAGGCACGGCGCCATCACGATCGTCTGCGGCGAAGGCAGTAGAAACGAGGGTGTGCCTTCTGCACAAAACGGGGGGCCCCGGTCACATCGAATGGTTTCTCGTCGGTGATGGTCCACGCCCCATAGGCTTGTTCGATCTCTTCCCGACCGATCCCCCGCGGCAGGGGTCCTCTGCGGCCCGGTGCGAACGCGTACATCAGGAGCGTGGCGTCCTCGGTGGCCACCGCCGTGGCCTCACGGCTCACCGCCCGCACCTGCTCGGGCGGGAGGCCATGCACGACGCCGAAGTCCAGGATGAGGCGAAATTCCGAACCGATGCCCGCGGTCGTGAGCGCCGTGATGCTCCCGTCGACGAATCGAGCCTCCACGCCGGTTCGGCGCGCGCGTTCGCGGGCGGTGCGCACCGCCTGCGGCACGATGTCGACGCCGGTCACCTCCCACCCGCGTCGCGCCAGGCGAACCGACCAGAGCCCGGTGCCGCATCCGAGATCGAGCGCGCGCCCGTAGGGCGGGTCTCGACGGCTCCCTTCTCGGTCAAGGAGCGCGACGGCCTGGTCGCCGATAGGTAGTGACGGCATCTGTTCCCACGGCGTCAAGCCAACCAGGTACTGGAATTTGTAGAACAGGCTCATTCAACCTCCCAGTAGCGTCTTGGCGGCCAGCGGTCTTGCAGTCGAGCGGCGGCAGAGCCGCCCGGATACAGGTCCGAGGCCCTCTCGGACCGCAACCACGCGGTACGCTCCGGGGCATCTCCAACCCTCTCGAAAGGAAGCCTCGGCGCGATTCTACACCTCCCAGCACGCCTTCTACTTTGGCGTGGGCCTTCATGCCCGGTCTAATTGTCACTTATCTGCCCGGCTGCTCATCCCCCCACCAACCTTTCCACTTCATGTCCGGCCAGGCTCCCCGAACCGGTCCGAACATGTTTCTTCCGAGTATCCATGTGACGTGCACCCACGTTCTCGAAGCCCCGTGCCGCAAAGTCGTCATCGATCCCAGTGGTGCCGCCGTCGGCGCCAAGGAGATTCCGCTGGAACGTGCGCGTCGGAAAAGCCCACTAGCGAACCTGTCCCAGTCCCTTGGCTGTACTCAGCGGCTGAGAACATCGATCCTGGTCGTTCGTAGGTGGCTTCCAGTTACGTTCCTTTCGGATGGCCCCAAGGGCCGCCGCTCTCTCGAGGTTGGCTCCGGGGGGTGGCCGAGCTCTCCGCCCACTGCCCGGCAGCGAGCGTTGCCCAACCGTTGAGACGCAGTGTCCGAGTTGCTGCCTGGGCAGCTCCACGACACTCAGAGCCGGTGGCCTCGGGGAAGTCCACCGCGAGGCTCCACGAAAGCTCCCAGAGGAATGACTCCTCGCGAGCGCAAAGCAGAGCGTTACGAGCTGCTTCCTCTAAGCTGATCACTGACCGAGACACGATGGGCCTACCGATCAGGCGTTTCAGCGGCGTCGGGCGCCGGTACTGTGCGCGCCGCCGGCTCCGAGTCTCGACGCCTCCTTGGGCGGCTTGCCGAGGAACAGGCTCATGTCGAGCGACTTCTTGGCGAGCACGACGCCCGCGAAACCCGCGCCGGCGAGAAACGCGATCAATACCGCTGCGATCGAACGGATGCGCGTGATTGGTTCCTCCTTTGACTGCTAGCCTGAGCCATGCACGAGACGGCGTAGCGAGCACCGCAAGTGTGCGTGAGATCGGGGCGCACGTGACGATGAGCGACGCAGGCGTACTGGACAGTACGTCGAGGAGCGAAGAGCGAGCACGCCCCGAGATTGCGTGCAATTGCGGCTCGCAGT
>CAZIIB010000685.1:0-2674 GCA_964539125.1 uncultured Thermoanaerobaculia bacterium
CCGTCGAAGTCCGCCGGCACGTCGTAGAGCTCGTTGGTCAGGGCGATGGCGCCGGAGATGTTGTAGAAGTGATCGGTCGTGTCGCCGAAGGTGGTGTAGAGGTCCTTCCAGGTCACGTAGTAGTTGTAGCCGGGCAGAAGCTTCTCCCCTTCCTTGCCGATCAGGTCGTAGGCCTTGACGTCCGGCCCTGGGTAGGCCGGCTGGAGCTTCGAGCCCGGACCGCGGAGGATCATCCGCCCGTTGTTGTGGTAGCTCTGGACCGCCCCGATGTTGGGGTGGTCGAGGGCCCAGAGCGCGATCGCGCGGGTCTCCGGAATCTGGAGCGGGTAGTCGCCGGCACCGGCCTGGACGTAGGTCGGCTGCCAGAAGTAGCCCCAGGTGCGGTTCGGGTCGACGTAGCCCACCGTGTCCTCGTTCACCCGGCCGTCGCCGTCGTTGTCGAAGCCTTCGGGACCGAGGAGCACGTAGTCGCCCAGCTTGCCCTCCTCGGCCTGCACCAGGAGCCGCGGGTCCTGGGGGTCGAGGCGGTGCGTGCCCGAGCCGAGGGGGACCTTCTTCCTCATCTGGGTGATCACCCCGTCGCCGTCCAGGTCGTCGTAGCCGTCCTCGTCGGCCACCCCGTCCCGGTCGTCGTCGACGGGCACCATGACGGTGCGCGGGAAGTGCGGCGTCGAAGGGCCGGCGAACCAGTGCGCCCGGCCGTCCGGGTTGACCATGGGGATGACGTAGAAGGTCGCCCGGTCGAGCAGCTCGGTCACCCGGTCGAGCTTGCCGTAGTTGGCGAGCAGGAACTCGACGGTGTAGAGCGCGGTCTCGGCGCCCTGGACCTCGTTGGCGTGGGTGTTTCCGTCGATGTACATGCCCGGCTTCGAGAGATCGTCGCCGGTGGCGGGGTTGTTGAGGGTCAGAAGCCACATGTCCCGCCCTTCGCGGCTCTTGCCGATCGACTCGAGCTTCACCCAGTCGGGGTAGGCCCGGGCGTAGGACCGGAGCAGGCCGGTCATCGCCTCGTAGTCGTAGAGCCGGTCGAAGCGCGGGTGTGGCGCCTGGCCGTGGGGCGCAATCGGTTCGGCGGCCGAGGCGGGCAGGGCCGCGGCCAACAGCAGGCCGAAGGCGAGAAGCGAGGTCGGAATCGCGTGGCGGTGCATGCTCAGGCTCCCTTCCCGACGGTCATAGTCTTGGTGTCGCTTCCGGCGTTGTCGGAGGTGACAGTCACCCGGATCGTCGTGCCGGGCGCGGCGCGGACCAGCCAGTTCCCTTCGAGGGTGCCGGTCGAGCCCTCCAACCGCTCGGCGCTGGTGGCGGCGTGGCCGGTCACCAGCTCCACGCCGTCGCCGGTGGCCAGCTCCAAGCGCACCGGAAGGTGGTTCTTGGCGCGCTCCGCCATGGCGGTGTGGGTGGGGAGGTACCCCCGGTTGCCCGCCACCGCGTGGACCCGGACCACTCCGGCGCCCAGGGGCTCGGCTTCGAGGGTGAGGATCTCGACCCGGGCGAGCTTCGCCGCCAGGTCGAGGACGGTCTGGGTGTGGACGGCGAGCGCCGGCGCGAGGAGCGCGTAGGGCGGCGCCACCTCGGCGAACGGATCGAGCCCGCCGACCTCCACCTTCGTCCCGTCGGACAAGGAGACCGGCGTCCACGGAGCCACGGAGCCCGGGGCGTTGGCGTCGAGCCAGGCGAGGACCTCGCGCCGCCGCTTGGTGGCGGGGTCGTCGCCCCCCGCGCCTGCGCCCTGGCCTCCGCCGCCCCCCATCTTCTCGATCATGCCCGCCATCTGCTCCGGCGTGACCTGACCGGACTGGAGGGCGCCGATCACCCGCGCGGCGTCGAACTGGGCGGGAACCTCGTTCGCCCGGAGGAAGGCGTTGATCGCGTCCTCGCCGAGGGCGATCACCTGGTCGGCGCTCATCCCCTTGAGACGCTCCACGGTCAGGGCCTCGCCGGGAGCCTCCTCACCCTCGGCCTTCGGCGCTTCGGGCTTCGGGATGCCCCAGACGTCGAGCTCGAGGGCGAGAACCCCGTACTGGTAGTAGAGCCACGGCGTGAAGCCGCCCTTGCCGTACTGCTCGGCCGGCCGGTCCTTGGGCAGGCCCGCCGCCTCGAGGCGCTTCGTGTATTCCTTGGCCAGGTCGTCGATCAGCGCCATATCGTCGTCGGCCACCTTGGTCGCCGGGCCGGCGCCGAGGAACTGGGCGACCTGGTCCTTGGTGATGCCGTTCTGAATGATGAACGGCAGGTCCTTGGCCGCCTCCCAGACCTCGTCGATGGTGTACTGCTGCTCCGCGTCGAGGCCCAGGAACTCGGCGGCCTCCTTGGGCACGTCGAACTTCTGGGTGCCCAGGTCGCCGCCGCCGCCCAGGCTCTGGGGCTTGGCGAGGAGGTTGTTGGCCGGTCCGTAGACCACCGCCAGGGCGACGTTGCGGTGGGCGAGGAGGAAGTCCATGACGGCCTTCGACTCGGGGGCGTAGCTCGGCCAGGGGCCGGCCTCGGGCCGGGGGTAGGGGAACTGGTGGGCGAAGTTCTCGTCCGGGACCACGCCGGTCGCCGGGTCCTCGTTGTACTCGCCGTCGCCGTCGTCGTCCCGCCCCTCGGTGACGATCCGGTAGGCCCCCGCGCGCTCCGTGCGCGGGTCGGCCTTCACCATCACCCGGGGGTCGGTCGGATCCGGCAGCCAGCG
>CAZIIB010000686.1:0-2673 GCA_964539125.1 uncultured Thermoanaerobaculia bacterium
CTCCCTGGAACAGCATGGCGATCCGTCGCCGGAAGGGGAAAAGATCATACTCGGATAGGGCCGCCAGGTCCGTACCGTCGAACTCCACCGTCCCCTCGTCCGGGGCTTCGAGACCGTTGAGCTGGCGAAGCAGCACGCTCTTGCCAGACCCCGAGCGGCCGAGCACCGCCAGGCACTCGCCGCGCCGGATGTCGAAGCTCAGATCGTCGAGCACCCGGTGCTCGCCGTACGACATCACCAGCCCGCGAATGCGGTAGAGCACCGGATCGGTGGCCTCGGGCCGCGTGTCGGCGGTCCAGGCCGGATCCTCTCGGCGCGTTTCGGGTAGGGTCATCCGGGCTCCGGGCTCACGCCACCAGGTAGAAGAGCTTGGTGAGGAAGAAATCGGAGACGAGGATCAGGATCGCGGCTTCCACCACGGTGTCGGTGGTCGCCCGGCCGACGCCGTCGGCGCCGCCTGAGGCGTTCAGCCCATTGTAGCAGCCGATGATCGCGATGAAATAGGCGAAGAAGAAGGCCTTGCCCACGCCGCTCGCCACGTCCTGGAGGGTCAGGGAGGTGGTCACGTCGTTGATGTAGAAGCCGGCCGATACGTCGAGCTGGACGACGGCGATGAACAGCCCCCCCAGGACGCCCAGGAAATCGCCGATCACGGTCAGCGCGGGCAACATGACGAGGGTTGCGGCGAGCTTGGGCACGACCAGCTTCTTGACCGGGTCGGAGGCCATGGAGCGCAGGGCGTCGATCTGCTCGGTGACCTTCATGGTGCCGAGCTCGGCGGTCATGCCCGCGCCGATCCGGCCACCCACGATGAGGGCGGTGAGGACCGGTCCGAGCTCCCGGACCAGCGACTTCGCGACCACCGCGCCGATGTAGTACTTCACCCCCAGCGAGGGGAGGCTGAAGGCGGTCTGGAGGGCGAGCACCATGCCGGTGAAAATTGTCGTGATGCCGGCGACACCGAGCGAGCGCACGCCGATCTGCTCCATCTGCTCGGTCCACAGCCCGAGCTCGAACGGTCGCCTGACCAGGCCGACGAAAGCGCGACCGGTGAGGATCGCGATCGAACCGGTGTGGCGGGCGAGAGCCAGGGGATCGAGCATCGGATCGGACGGCTCGCCGCGGTCAGACCCTGAGGGGCAGCCAGGTGGCGGCGTGGCTGGCGGAGAACGCCAGGTCGACGCCGGCGAGCAACCAGAGCCCGGAGAGCTCGGGCCGGCTCGCCGCACCGGCGCCCAGGACCAGCGCCTCGAGGGCGCGTCCGCCGATCGCCACGAGGATGACTCCCGAGTACCGCCGCGGGTCCCGGGCCGCGAGCAGATAAAGGCACGAAAGCATGGCGAGCAGGCTCGCCAGGAGCCACAGGTAGACCGCGGGTTCCCCGGGCACCTCGACGTGGAGCCAGCGCGCCGGGAGCCCCGGGGCGACGAAGAGCAGGACGGCCAGGGTGAGGTTGAAGGCGCTCGCCAGCGCGAGGCTCACCCGCAGGAGCTCGAGGAGCCTGAATCTCCGGGCGAAGGCGCGGGTGATCTTCATGAGGTAGGGGATTCTAGCAGCGCGGCCGAGCCGTGTCCGGACCGGGTTGGGGGGCCGCGCCGGTAAGATCCGGGGTCCATGGGCCGTCTCGCCACTCTCACCGGCAACGCCTTCCTGGTCCTGGGGACCCTCGTCTGCGGGCTCTTGGCCCTGCCGGTGGCGCTTTTTCCCCGGGGGGCGGACGGCGTCTTCGTCCTGGCCAAGCTCTGGGCCTGGGGCCTTCTGGCGTCGAGCGGGGCGCGGGTCTCGGAGCGGTTCGACTCGGTCCTCGAGCGGCGCCGGGGCTACGTCTTCCTGGGGAACCACCAGAGCATGTTCGACATCCCTCTGGTCATCGCCACGGTGCCCGTGCAGCTCCGGTTCGCCGCCAAGAAGAGCCTCTTTCGGATCCCGGTGTTCGGCTGGGCGATCCGGGCGGGCGGCCTGATCCCGGTCGACCGGGACGACCGCAAGCAGGCGCACAAGACCTTCGCGGCGGCCGGCGAGCGCCTGGCACGGGGCACCTCGGTGCTCCTCTTCCCGGAGGGCACCCGGTCGCTCGACGGCCGTCTCGGCGCCTTCGAGCGGGGCGGGTTCCTCCTGGCGCTCAAGACCGGGCGACCGATCGTGCCGGTGGGGATCCGGGGGACGATCGCCATGCAGCGCCGGGGCAGCTACTCGATCCGGCCCGGCCGGGTGAGCGTGCACTATGGAGAGCCGATCGACCCGGGCGCGTACGGGGTGCGCGGCCGAGCCGAGCTCGAAGCGCTGGTCCGAGAGAGGCTCGAACAGCTCTCCGGAGCGGAATCGGCGCCGGCCGGCTGAGCACGCCCCTGTGCTAGGCTTTTCCACGAGGCTCGCCACTCCTCGGGCGGGCGCCCAGCGAAGAAGAACCGACGGGATCCCATGGCTCAAGATTTCGAAGAACGTATCTGGCAGGCGCTGAAGACGGTCAAGTTTCCCGGCATGAGCCGGGACATCGTCTCCTTCGGGTTCGTCGAGGGCCTGCGCCTCGACGGCGGCCGGGCGATCGTGACTCTGCACATGACCACCCACAACGAGGAGGCGGTCGCGCAGGTGCGCGACGAGGTGGAGCGGGCGGTGGCCGGAGTCGACGGGGTCGAGTCGGCCGAGGTGGAGACCAAGGTCAGCCGGCCG
>CAZIIB010000687.1:0-2673 GCA_964539125.1 uncultured Thermoanaerobaculia bacterium
GTCTCTCCGGGAGACGCGGGCGGGCTGTTAGACTGCCTCTCCGAACCCCACGTCTCGACCCACGACCGGGAGTCGCCCTTGCTGAGAGTGATCTACGACGACGCGTCCGCCACCCCTTCGGGGTCGACCCCGCCGTTCGCGGGCCTCTCGGCGACCTTCGCCGACGGATTCCACCCCGAGGAGCGAGAGGACTCGGAGGCCTTCCGCTGGATGGGCCTCGAAGGGCGCCTGGCCTTCGCCGAGGCGCCGCCGGGCGCGGCACTCGAGGCCGGGGTCTTCTCTCCCTACTACGACCTGTCGCAGGTCCTCACCGTGGAGGTCGGAGGTGAGCGGCACCAGGTCGAGCTGGTCCACGGCTGGGCCCAGGTCTCCATTCCGGTGCCGGCCGGCGCCACCGAGGCGCGTCTCCGGGCATCGAAGCCGCTGCCCGACGCCTACCATCCGGACGATCCCCGGGAGCTCGCCGTGCGCCTGCGCGCGCCCCGGCTCCACGCCGACCGGGAGCGCCACGAGAGCGTGGTCCGCCAGCACGCCAACGCCGTGCTCAACCTGCGCGAGATGATCGAGGGCCGCGGTGAGCTCGCCTCGACCCCCACCAGCCTGGGCATCGACCTCCACGGCGTGTGCAACGTCAAGCCGCCGTGCGTCTACTGCGACTGGGACTTCAGCAAGGAGCTGGAGGGCGACGCCGTCGACGTGCCCTTCACCCGCGAGACCCTCGACGAGTGGGGCGAGTTCTTCGAGAACGCCGCCGGCCTGGTGAACTGCTCCATCGGCGAGCCGTTCATGATGAAGGATCTCGACCGCGTGCTCGACGCCTTCGGCGAGCGGGGAAAGAGCTTGGAGATGGCCACCAACGGCCAGATCCTGACCGACCGCAACATCGAGAAGCTCCTGGGCCGGAGGATCCACCTCTACATCTCCCTCGACGCCGCCACCGCCGACACGTACGCCCGCTTGCGCAACGACAAGTTCGACCGCATCCTGGCCAACCTGCGGCGCCTGATCGCGGCCAAGGGAGGGCGCCAAGGCCTGCCCAAGGTCCACATGGTGTTCATGCCCATGCGGGCCAACGTCCACGAGCTCGAGCCCTTCGTGCGCCTGTGCGCGGAGCTCGGCGTGGACCGGATGGTGCTGCGCCCCTTGAACTACAACGAGGCGACCGGGCTCGACTGGGTGCGCAACGGCTACCACTTCCGCTATGCCGACGAGCTCCTGCCCTGGGACGAGCTCGTGCGGGTGAGCGGCCGAGCGGCGGAGCTTTGCCGGCGCCACGGGGTGGAGCTCTCGGACCAGATGGACTTCGGCGGCCTGGCGATGGAGACGGGCTTCGCCGCCGAGTACGAGCGCGGGCGGCGAGAGGCCGGTGGCGAGACGCCCGCAGCCGCCGCGGCGCCCGCAGCCGCGGCCGAGCCGGAGGCGCCGGCATCCCAGGCCGTGGAGGCCCCGGTCCCGGCCGAGCCGCCGCCGTCGCTCGGCGAGGAGCGCCTGCCGGTCTGCCTGGAGCCGTGGAAGAGCCTCTACATCCTGCGCCGCGGGGTGCTTCCCTGCTGCCACGGCTCGGCGCCCCTGGCCGGCATGGACGAATACCGGGAGACCTGGAACTCGCCCACCCTCCAGGCGATCCGCACCGATCTCGCCGCCGGCCGCTTCCACGAGTACTGCCTGAGCTCGGAGGCCTGTCCGATCGTCCGCAAGTGGCGCCACGCGACGCCCCCGAGCCGCTCGGACCGCGCCTTTCTGGCCCTCAAGCACCTCTGGCACGGGATCGACCGCCTCGGCTTCGGGATACCCAAGCGCCTCGCCCGGCCGCTGCGCGGACGGCTCCTCAGCCTCGCCCGCCGGGCGTCCGGCCTGGTCGGTACCTGACGCTCTCCTGTGATAGCGTTTTGACGGCCCCCGGCCCATCGCCGCGGGCTCTTCCACGACGATGAGCAACCCTGAGCCAACCCTACGCCGCACTCCGCTCTTCGAGCGCCACGTCGCGGCCGGCGGCAAGATCGTGGCCTTCGCCGGCTGGGAGATGCCGGTCCAGTACTCCGGCGTCATCGACGAGCACCGGGCGGTGCGCGGAGCGGCCGGCCTCTTCGACGTCAGCCACATGGGCGAGATCCGCGTGGCCGGTCCGGGGGCCGAGGCCTTCCTCCAGCGCCTGACCCCCAACGACGTCACCGCGCTCACCCCGGGCCGGGCCCACTACAGTGCGTTTCTGACCGAGGCGGGGACCTACATCGACGACCTGCTGGTCTACCGCCTGGGGGCCGAGGAGCTCCTGGTGGTGGTCAACGCGGCCAACGCCGCCAAGGACTTCGCCTGGGTCGAGCGCCACGCCGCCCAAGCGTCGGACGTCGAGGCGGAGGACGCCTCGGAGCGCTACGCCCTGCTCGCCCTCCAGGGGCCCAAGGCGGTGGACATCCTCCGGCCGCTCGCCGAGGTGGAGGGCGGAGGGGGGCTCGACGAGATCAAGTTCTACCGCTTCGCCCGCGGCGCGGTCGACGGCGCGGCGGCGATCCTCTCGCGCACCGGCTACACCGGCGAGGACGGTTTCGAGCTCTACCTGGCGCCCGAAGACGCCCCCCGGATCTGGGACCGGTTGCTCGCGGCGGGGGCCGGCGAGGGCCTGATCCCGGCCGGTCTCGGCGCCCGCGACACGCTCCGGCTGGAGGCGGGCAT
>CAZIIB010000688.1:0-2667 GCA_964539125.1 uncultured Thermoanaerobaculia bacterium
CGCCCGTCACTTCCTCGACGCCGGCGCCCGGACCTACCGGCGCGAGCCGCCCGAGCTCACCGCCGACGCTCTGGCCTGGCTCGCCGCCCAGAGCTGGCCGGGCAACGTGCGGCAGCTCCGCCAGACCCTGGAGCGCGCCTTGCTGGTGACCGACAGCCGCCGCCTCGGAGCCGACGAGCTCCGAGCGCTGGCCGAGCTCCAGGCGGGCGAGCCCCGGCGATCGGCGTTGCCCAGCCCGGGCGCCATGACCCTGGACGAGATCGAGCGGGCGATGATCGAGCGCTGCCTCGGCCATTTCGCCGGCAACGTGACGCGCGCCGCCGAGGCCCTCGGCCTGTCGCGGGCGGCGCTCTACCGGCGGATGGAGAAATACGGGCTCGGTGGGGCCTAGCGCTCTTGTCCCTCCGCGTCAAGATCCTCCTGTATCTGGCGGCGATCCACGTCGTCCTGGCCGCGGTGGCCTTCATCGTGCTGCGGCAGAGCCCGTTGTGGCTGCTCGTCGTCGAGGCGCTCTTCGCCCTCTCGATCCTCCTCGGCGCACTCCTCGTGCGCAGCTTCTTCGTCCCCCTCGACCTCATCCGAACCGGCTCCGAGCTGGTCGCCGAGCAGGACTTCACCTCCACCTTCCGGCCGGTCGGCCAGCCGGAGATGGACGCCCTGATCGCGGTTTACAACCGGATGATCGAGGAGCTCCGGCGCGAGCGCCTGCGGGTCGAGGAGCAGCACCAGTTCCTGGACAAGGTCCTCACCGCGTCGCCGGCCGGGGTTCTCACCCTGGACTTCGAGGGACGGGTGAGCTCGGCCAACCCCAGCGCCGGACGCCTCCTCGGGGTGGGCGAGAGCGAGATCCTCGGCCGCGCGGTGGGCGAGCTCGCGAGCCCGCTGGCCTCCGATCTCGCGGCGCTCGAGGTGGGCTCCTCCCGGGTCCTGCCGGTGGGTGGACGCCGGCTCAAGTGCTCGCGCTCCGAGCTCTACGACCGCGGCTTCCCGCGGAGCTTCTTCCTGATCGAAGAGCTGACCGAGGAGCTGCGCGCCTCGGAGCGCGCCGCCTACGAAAAGCTGATCCGCACTCTGTCGCACGAGGTCAACAACTCGGTGGGGCCGGTGCGCTCGCTGCTCGAGTCGTTCGCCGAGTACGGCGCCGAGCTCCCGGCGGGCGACCGCGAAGACTTCGCCGAAGCCCTGGCGGTGGCGAGCTCACGGCTCGAGAACCTGCGCTCCTTCATGAGCGGCTACGCCGAGGTGGTCCGCCTGCCGCCGCCGGAGCGCCGGCCCTGCGACGTCGCGACCCTGGTGGACGAGATCCTGGTCCTCTTGCGGGGCGAGCTCGCCCGGCGCCGGATCGCTTGGGTCTGGGAGCGGCGCGACGCCGTGCCTCCGGTGGCCCTCGACCGGAACCAGATCGAGCAGGTCCTGGTGAACGTCCTCAAGAACGGCCTCGAGGCGATCGGAGAGGACGGCCGGCTCACCCTGTCGCTCGCTTGCGAGAGCGAGGGCGAAGGGCCGGCCGGGTCGCCGTCCGAGGGCGGCCGATCGAGGCCCGCCGGGGCCGTCCTGACCGTCTCCGACACCGGCCCCGGAGTGCCCGAGGAGGTCCGCGCCCGCCTCTTCACGCCGTTCTTCTCCACCAAGCGCAACGGCCGCGGCCTCGGTCTCACCCTGGCCCACGAGATCCTCTCCCAGCACGGTTTCGAGTTCGCCCTCGACAACCGCCCAGAAGGCGGCGCCGCCTTCACGATCCGGTTTCCGGTGCTCCGGCGCGAGGGCGGCTTCTGACCTTCTCCCGCAGCTCGCGGAAGCGTTCGAGACGCGCTCGGAGCTCGGCCTCGAAGCCTCGGTCGGTGGGCTGGTAGAAGCGCTCGCCCTGGAGGGCGTCGGGAAGGCAGTCGAGGCCGCCCACGCCCTCCTCCACGTCGTGGGCGTAGACGTAGCCGGCGCCGTAGCCCTCGTCCTTCATGAGGTGGGTCGGCGCGTTGCGGATGACCTTGGGGACCGGGTCGGCGGGACGCTCCTCGATGGTGCGACGGGCCTTGCCGTAGCCGACGTAGAGGGCGTTGCTCTTGGGCGCCAGCGCCAGGTAGAGGCAGGCCTGGGCCAGGGCGAGCTCGCCCTCGGGCGTGCCCAGGCGGTGGTAGGCGTCCCAGGCCGCGAGGGTCTGGGCCAGGGCCTGCGGGTCGGCGAGGCCCACGTCCTCGCTCGCGAAGCGCACCATGCGGCGGGCGACGTAGAGGGGGTCCTCGCCGGCGGCGAGCATGCGGGCGAGCCAGTAGAGGGCGGCGTCCGGGTCGCTCTCCCGGAGCGACTTGTGGAGCGCCGAGATGAGGTTGTAGTGCTCCTCGCCCGCCTTGTCGTAGAGCAGGGTCTTCCGCTGCTCGACCTGGCGGACGGCCTCGACGGTGAGGCGAGCGCCTTCTCCGCCCGGGTGCTCGAGGACGTGGGCCACCGCCAGCTCGAGGAGGTTCAGGGCCCGGCGGGCGTCGCCCGAGGCGAGCTGGGCGATGGCGGCGAGGGCCTCGTCGTCGGCCGCCACCTCCGCCTCCCCCAGGCCCCGGTCCGGATCGGCGAGCGCCCGGACGAGAAGAGCCTCGAGGGCCTCCGGCGAGAGCGGCTCGAGCACCACCACCCGGCAGCGCGAGAGCAGCGCCCCGTTGAGCTCGAACGAGGGGT
>CAZIIB010000689.1:0-2649 GCA_964539125.1 uncultured Thermoanaerobaculia bacterium
CACGCAACTCGGTGATCTTCGGTCGCATGATCCAGAAATTGCCGGAGCCACCACTCCTCCAGGGGATTGTCCACCAGGTAGAATGCGGCACCTGCGAGATCACTCGCCAGTTGACTCCCCAGCCGGTCCTGCCGATCCAGCGTCTCCAACCGCTCGAATGTCTGTTTCAAGTAGGGCAGGAGGGCCTCCCAAACCTTCGGGGAGAACCTGCCCCAGAAGATGAATCCATTCCAAGCCTGAGCCGCTGCCTCTTCATCTGCCTCCCAGTCGAACAGAGGCAGGATCTCCGCCCGCGCCCAACTAGGCCGGTGGGAATGGAGGAAGCCGAACTGACTACAGAGTACAGGGCGCCCCAGCCGACTCAGTCCAGCAGCCGGCGACAAGAGTGTCTCCATCAGGTGGAAGAGGCTCGCTCCCTGGTCGCTCCAGCCCTCTCCATGCGCCTTCCAGAGCTTGGATGCGGCCGCAACCGCGAACAGTGCCACCTTCCCTGCTGGCCGATTGATCGCGAACTGCAACCAGTCTTGGCCATTGTAGGCCCCCCGGTCTTCCTTATCGCTGGATCGGGCAATGAGCTTACCTGCCACGAGAACCGCAGGGTTGATGAACGCTTCGGGCGCCACCTCCTCCTCTCCTATTGCCTTAGTCCGCTTCTCGAGAAGGTCGGCTAGATCGTTGTCGAAGCAGGCACCTGGCAGGTGTTCCCGGAGAAGGCTCATGATCCGAGACCACGGCTCGACCGCTAGACTCGATTCCTCCCAAGCTCGAATCAACGATCGCCAGACCGGCGACTGATCACCACCAGAATCTACAAGGGCCTCTGCGAGTTGTACCGACCAACCGAAGTCTGTAGTCGACGCCGAGGAGATCGCCCGAAGGAGGTCTTGCCTGCGATCCTCCCAGTAAAAAGGATCGCCCGACCGCCGCTCAAGCTTCTGAAGAAGTTCAAGGATCTGATGCGGCTCATACCCTAGCAGCGCCTCCGGCGTCGGGGTCTCAACGCGAGGAGGCTCCTCCTGGGCGCCGAAGTCCGGGTATCTCTCCCCAATCTCGTGGAGCGCTTTGCTGGCAAGCCCGCACTTAGGGTCCGCTCGGTACAGGACCCGCAGGAAGCTCCACAACCTATGAGCCTGCCGCTCTTGGTCTTCCGAATCCATGGCTTCGCCAGCGCCGGCGTCTCGATAGACTCTTTGCCCTTCCTCGATCAGCCGCTTACGCATGGCCGTCGGTGCATGAGGATAGGTCTGCTCCAGGAGCCCCCGCACCTCTGCTGGAGCATCGAAGTCGGCCAGCCAGCCGAAAGTCAATAGACAGTCGAGCTTCTTTGCCGCGTCGAGGTCGTCGAGCTGGGCCATGCCGTAAATCCCTATTCTCTTGAGAATGGGGATGCCGCTATTGGCCCATCCCAGCGCCAGTGCGGCTGCCAAGTCTCCCTGGTTGTCCAGCACTCGGAGGAAGGCGTCCCGTGTGACGTCGATGAGCGTGTGGACGCCCTCGTAATGTCGACTCGGTTCGTCTTTCTCATCGTCCGGGATCGCCGAGCGCCCAAGAGAAATCGGGTCGTACCTAAACCCAGCGGCCTTGCGGAGTTGATCGGCGGCCCGAAGGTGCCGTTCACCAATTACAAGGAGCGGCACCGCCAGCTCGTCCAAATGACACTTGAAGGAACCTCGCCACAGCTGGCTGAGGGCTCCGGCATCGCCACGAACCTGGATTTCGAGACGCGCTCTAGGAGGCTCTCCGTCAAGCAGTTCGACATCGACCGGAAACGGTTCCTGGACCGAAAGCCGTGGTTCGGTAAGATGATCGAAGAGCAGGAGCTCGAGGTCTCTCTCCTCGGTTGGATCGAGATCTGTGACCAAGTACTCGAGCATCATGCCCCTGGCGCCCTCGGGCCACTGCTGGAGCAGGGCCGCGGTCCACTGGCGAAGCCGGTCCCGAGTATTAGGGCTGTCATTCTCCATCCAGGAACGCCAGATCTGGGTGGTTAGGGTCTGCCAGGCGAAGACCGGGAGGGGGCCCTTGATCGATCCGAGCCATGCCAGAGCGTTGACCGAGAACGCCTGATCGGCAGCTGAGCGCTCGATTATCCAGGCGGCCAGTCGCTCGCCCAGTTGTGTCCATTCGACGTGCCTCGATGAGATTGACTTGAGAAGATCCTTCTCCCGTAGCCAGGTGAACCAAGCTGCCGCAGTAGCGTTGTCGACGAAGAACCGCCAGCGGTGGGGATGTCCAAGACACCAGACTAGGAAGCTCTCGTCCCGCGGGTCTAAGGGCCGGTCCGGTTTCGAAAGAATCTCTTGCGCTCGAGCTTCATGCTCGAGGGCGCCGCGGCTGACGAGATCAGCCCATTCCGCGACCGCGTTGTGCAAGCTGGCATGGTTCTCGCCCTGGTCGTAGGACTGGGCTTCGGCTCCGAGGTAACGCCAGCGGCTCGGATCTGCCTCATCTGTCAGAGCGAACCGCTTGCCTGGCGAGTCGGCCGGCAGACCTCTGGCCAAGTAGCTGATCACCGGCTCCCCGTGCCTATAGCCGACGAAGAGGACGGTGAACTCTGGAAAGAGTCGAACGAGGAACCGGCGCGCCCAGCCCTCGGTCAGGTAGGCGCGGCCGAAGTCCGCATCGGTGAGGACCAAGCGCTCGGGCGGA
>CAZIIB010000690.1:0-2648 GCA_964539125.1 uncultured Thermoanaerobaculia bacterium
TAGCACCAGAGCACCGTCGCCATCCCCAGCTCGTGGGCGTGGGCAAAGCACTCGGCGATCTCCACGATCTCGCGCCGGGCGTCGTCGCTTCCGAAGTAGATGGTGGCGCCGATCGCGGCAGCTCCGAGGTCGAACGCCTGCTCCACCTGGGCGAAGAGCACCTGCTCGTAGCTGTTGGGGTAGGTCAGGAGCTCGTTGTGGTTGATCTTGACGACGAACGGGATGCGGTGGGCGTAGCGGCGCGAGAGGCTCCCGAGCACGCCCAGGGTCGAGGCCACGGCGTTGCACCCGCCCTCGATCGCCAGGCGGATGATCTTCTCGGGGTCCATGTAGGACGGGTTGGGGGCGAAGGCCGAGGCGGCCGAGTGCTCGATCCCCTGGTCGACGGGGAGGATCGAGAGGTAGCCGGTGCCCCCCAGGCGGCCGTGGCCGTAGATCCGTTCGAGGTTGACCAGCACGCGCGGGCCCCGGTCCGAGGGGCCGAACGCCCGATCGACGTGGTCGGGACCGGGGAGCATGAGCTGGTCCCGGGGGATGCCGGTGCAGGTATGGGTGAGCAGGCTCTCGGCCTCGTCGCCGAGGAGGTCCTGAATGCGGGCGATGGCGGAGCCGGTGGCACTGGCGACGGTCATGGGAGCTCCCTCCTGGAAATCGTTCAGGTCACAATGCTGCAACTCCAGTATCCCACAAGGCGGCTCGGCTTGAGCCCCGGCGCCGCGTCGGAGAGAATCGAGGCATGACCCCGGAGAGATTCGAGCGCATCCGTTCCGTCCTCGACCGGCGCCAGCCGGATCTCACGGTGGTTCTCGAGGACGTCCACAAACCCCACAACCTCTCGGCGATCGTCCGCACGTGCGATGCCGCCGGCGTGTTCGAGGCCCACGCCATCGCTCCCGACGGCGGCGCCCGGACCGTCGAGGCGGTGGCCCAGGGCACCGGGCGCTGGGTACACCTGGTGACCCATCGCTCCCTGGACGATCTCTTCGTGCGGTTCCGGGAGATGGGGCTCCGGACCTACGCAGCCCATCCGGGCGGCGCCACCTTCGACTACCGCGAAGTCGACTACACGGCCCCGACGGCGGTCCTCTTCGGCCAGGAGAAGGAGGGGGTCTCGGAGGCCGCCCTGCGCCGGGTCGACGGCCGCCTGACGATCCCGATGGAGGGGATGGTGGCGTCACTCAACGTCTCGGTGGCCGCCGCCCTGGTCCTCTACGAGGCGCGGCGCCAGCGCGAGGCGGCGGGTCTCTACGCCGGCGGTCCCCGCCTCGATCCGGAGCTCTACCGGCGGACCCTGTTCGAGTGGGCCTATCCGTACTTCGCGGATCTCTGCCGGCGCACGAGCACCGAGTACCCGGAGCTCGGCCCCGAAGGCGAGATCCTGGGCGAGCTGCCCCGGGGTTGAGCCCCTAACCCCCCGAGATCTTGATTCCGCCGTTGGTGGTCGACAGCCGGATCTCACTGCCGCCGCCGTTGACCTCGGCCTGGACGTGGCGGCGGCTGTGGCGCCCGATCGACGCCTGGAGCCCGGAGATGTCGATGCCGCCGTTGGTGGTCGAGGCGTCGATCGACAGGCGAGCGTCCGTGGGTACCGTGAGGTGGATGCCGCCGTTGGTCGTCTCGAAGCGCATCGACGCGTCGGCCGCCACCTCGGCCAGCTCCACCCGAATGCCGCCGTTGGTGGTCGAGGCGTCCACCGCGCCGCGCAGGTCGGAGAGCACCACGGAGCCGTTGGTGGTCTCGGCGTCGACCTGTCCGGCGACGCCGTGGATCCGCACCTTGCCGTTCACCGTGTCGACCTCGACGCTCGCCATCCGAGGCACGGAGAGCGTGTAGCTGACCGAGGCCTCCACGTGGTTGCCGAAGAGCCAGGAGAGGAAGCCACCCGAGTCGCCCACCCCGCGGGTGCGGATCGCGACCCGGTCGGAGCTCGCCTCGACCTGCACCTCGAGTCGCTTCATCGCCTCGTCGAGGCGGCTCGCGGTGCCCGCGCGGACCTTCTTGACCGCCTGGACCCGTACCTCGTCCCGATTCCAGGCCTCGACCTCGACCGCGCCGTTGATGTTCGCCAGCTTCACCGTGCCCCCCGCGGCGAGGGGGAAGGTCTTGTCGTAGGTCTCCTGGCGCTCCACCGCCCGTGCCGCGCCCGCGGCCACGAGCAACAGCACCGCGGCGAGCAGCACAGGTCTCCACTCGAAGGGTCTCTGGGTCATCGCATCCTCCCGGTCGGTTCTCGTCCTGTTGTACCTACGCCGAACCCGGGGCGAACGTTTCACTCTCCGTGGAGCCTTCCACGGTTCTCGCGCAGAGGCGCGGCACCGATCGCCCTCCTCTTCGCCTCTGCGGCTCTGCGCCTCTGCGCGAGCGCTGTCCAGCTCGGATGGTGTCGACGGCCAGCGCTACCCGGCGGCGGGGACGCTTCGCCGCACCGGCTCCTCGGCGGCGAGGACCGGGGCGGTGTGGAAGATCATGGGGATCTCGGGACAGAGCCAGGAGGAGTGGAGCTCGAGGCACCGTCCGGGCTCGGCGCCTGAGAGGCCCAGGTCCCGGGCGATCAGCCCCGGCGCGGAGAGCTCGGCGCGCACCGGCCAGACGTCGATCCTCGGCTGGGTGGTCTCGATCCGGCGCAGGCCGCCGCCGGCCTCGGCGTA
>CAZIIB010000691.1:0-2646 GCA_964539125.1 uncultured Thermoanaerobaculia bacterium
GCGAGCTCCCCAGGTCGAGGACGTGGAGCGTCCGGTCGTGGTTGTTGGTGACGACGGCAAAGGGCGCCGCGGCGACGCTCGCCGCGGTGAAGACCATCAGCAGGGCGGTGAGCCCCATCGATCGACGATACATGCTGCCTCCTCCTCCCAGGTCGGTGCGGCGGGCCTCCCGCCCCCTCTCCCTGCTCGCCACACGGGTTCTTCTCCGACAAGCGAGATTCGAGGCCGCGAGGGACCAGACCCGGGCGGGAGCCCGTGAGGAGTCGCGCGGGGGAGCTTCGTTGTAGCGTCGAGGGAATCGAAGGAACCTGCGAAAGCACTTTCGGGAGGCAGACCGTGACCCAAGTCCCCGCGCCGGACGCCATCTTCGGACAAGAAGGCCTCACCCCGGAGGATCGCGAGTACCGCGGCTCGCGCTTCCGCGAGGTCCAGGCGGCGATCTTCGCCAACCCGTACCAGGCGGTCTGGGGCGACCCGGCCGCGCCGCCCCTTCCCCGCTACAAGACGACCATCCGGAGCGTCTACGCGGGGATCCTGCCGGGAGGGCGAGGGCCGCAGTTCAAGCTGGCGTCGATCCGCGCCCTGGAATCAGGCGCCGATCTGCGCTGGGGCAAGGACCGCCGGGGGTTCCGGAGGCTCGTGCGCCCGCACGGCGTCTGCGCCACGGGCCGGTGGACGATCACCGAGGACTCGCCCTACTCGGGCTACTTCGAGGCGGGCCGCCAGGGCCTGGTGGTCGTCCGGATCAGCGGCCCCGTCACCCGGACGCTCCGGGGCAGGCGGCGCTCGTTCGGGATGGCCTTGAAGCTCTACCCCACGGTGGACCCGGAGCACGAGGAGCTCCTCGAGACGGCGAACGTCTTCCTGGTGGACGACCTGGGCGGCTCGACGGCGCGGCGGATCACCGGCGTCTCCCTCACCAACGCCCCCAACGTCACCGGCTGGAACCGGGGCACCGAGATCCCGGTCATCCTGCGCGAAGGCGCGGTCTTCGAGATCGTCGACCGGATGGCGAGCATGCGCCAGGTCTATCCCATCGCCGAGCTCGGGAAGAGCGCGGACCAGCCGACGCGCGCGCCGGAGTTCTTGCGCCTCGAGGCCTCCACCGGCCAGCCGGCGGCCCACGAGGACGACGTCCGGGACCAGGTGATGGCCCAGATCTACGACAAGGGCGATCCCACGCCGCGGCGCACCCTGAGCTTCGATGTCTCGGTCTCGGACCGGGGCAAGCGCTCGGGGTTCGTCTTCTTCCCGCGGGGGCAGCGCCAGAGCGTCCTCGACTGGCGGACCATCGGCAGGGTGGAGCTGACCGAGGCCGTGGCCTCCTACAACGGCGACTTCGTCGTCCACTTCCGCCACCCCGGCTGGCGCAAGGACCGAAACGACCCCGACTCGGCGTTCCGCAAGAACGGCAGGAAGGTGCGCTGGTTCTGAGGAAGCGCGGAGCCACGGGAGCGCTGAGGCGAGATCCGGGCTCCGCTCCGCGGGAGTCCCCTCCCACCACCCCCGTGACTCATTTTCCCGAAATCGCGCACTTAATGGATTGACTGGTGGCGGCGGTGGACGCCGCCAGTCCGGTCGAAGCTCGAGGTCCCCTCCACCGACAACCACCTGCGTCCCCGACCCGGGGACCCCGAGGAGCAACCCTATGTCGTACAGAGCCTGTCTATGCACGACCCTCCTGCTGGCGGCGGCGGGTCTCGCCCCCGCCCAGGCACAGCCCATCGCCTTCGAGGAGGCGAGCGGCGCGATTCCCTTCCTCTCCCAGATCGTGCAGTTCGGCGGCTCCGGCCTCGCCGGTGCCATCTGGTTCGACTACGACCGCGACGGCCGGGTGGACCTGTTCCTGCCCAACGGCGCCGGCCAGGCGAACGCCCTCTACCACAACGACGGCGGCGGGCACTTCACCGATCGCGCCGTCGCCGCCGGAGTCGCGGCCAGCGTCGGCATCGGCGGCGGGATCGCCGCCGACCTCGACAACGACGGGTACCAGGAGCTGGTCCTGATCAGCGACCGCAACGCCTTCACCGTCCCGGGCACGATCAACGTGCTGCTCTACCGCAACAACGGCGACGGCACCTTCACCGACATCACCTCCGGCTCGGGGCTCACGGGCCTCGACAGCAGCATCTCGCTCGCCGCCGGCGACATCGACGACGACGGCGACCTCGACCTCTTCTTCGCCGCGCCCGGCAGCGTCCTCCTGCAGCGGCAGGACCGGAACCGCATGTACCGAAACGACGGCAACTTGACCTTCACCGACGTTTCGGCGGCGGCGGGGGTGGACACCCACATCGGCGCCTGCGTCGCCACTTTCTCGTACTACGACGACGACCCGTACATCGACCTCTTCGTCGCCAACTGCAACGACGTGCACATGCTGCTCACGCCGATGGAGCTGTTCAGGAACAACGGCGACGGCACCTTCACCGACATCGCGCCCTCGGTCGGGATGACCGACGCCGGCCTCTTGATGGGCCTCGCCTTCGGCGACTACGACAACGACGGCGACGTGGACGTCTTCGTCTCGAACGCCGGCGACGCCCAGCCGCTGGGCGTGCTCCCCCACCCGTTCTACCGCCACGAGAGCGACGGCACCTACACCAACCTGGACTCGGCCCTGAACACCGGCCAGTACCGCTGGGG
>CAZIIB010000692.1:0-2639 GCA_964539125.1 uncultured Thermoanaerobaculia bacterium
CGGCGATCGGGTGCGCCGGCGCCCCGTCGGGGGCCTGGATTTCCTCGGGCGCATCGACCACCAGGTCAAGATCCGCGGCTTCCGGATCGAGCTCGGCGAGGTGGAAGCGGCCCTCGACGGCCTCCCGCGGGTGGCCGCCGCCGCCGTCGTGGCGCGGGAGGACCGGCCGGGGGACCGGCGGCTGGTCGCGTACGTGGTCCCGGCGACCCCGACGACCGGCGCTGCGCCGCCGGCGGCCTCCATTCGCGCCGCCCTCGGCCGCGTTCTGCCCACCTACATGGTGCCCCAGGAGATCGTCTTCCTGGAGGCCCTTCCCCTCACTCCCAACGGCAAGGTGGACCGGCGCGCCCTGCCCGCCCCGGAGTCGGCGGACGGCTCCGTCGAGGCCGGACACGCGCCTCCCGAAGGACCGGTGGAGGCGGCCCTGGCCGCCATCTGGCGGGAGGCGCTGGGCATCGAGCGGGTGGGGCGGGACGACCACTTCCTGGATCTCGGGGGCCAATCGCTGCTCGCCACCCAGGTGGTCGCGCGGGTGCGGGACGCCTTCGGAGTGGAGCTCTCCCAGGGGGCGGTCTTCGAGCACCCGACGGTGGCCGCCCTGGCGCGCACGGTGAAGGCGGCGGGGTCGGAGAGCGGCGTGGACGAGGTGGCTCTCGAGGCCGGGGCCGGCGGAGGGGAGACGGAGGCTTCGTTCTCCCAGGAGCGGCTGTGGTTCCTGGACCGGCTCAGGCCCGGAGCGTGTCACTTCAACGTGCCGGTGCTCCTCACCGTCGACGGGCGGCTGGCGCCGGCGGCCCTGTCCGCCGCCCTGGCCGAGATCGAGCGCCGCCACCACGCCCTGCGCACCGTCTTCGCGGAGCGTGGAGGCCGTCCGGTCCAGCGGGTGCTGCCGCCCGGTAGTCCGGCGATGCCCGTGGTCGACCTGGGCCGCCTCGAACCGGAGCGGCGAGAGACGGAGTCCGCCGCCGTCGCCCTCCGCTTCTCTCGCCTCCCCTTCGACCTCTCCCGGGGACCGGTCTACCGGGCGGCCCTGGTCCGCCGATCGGGCGAGAGCCATGGCTTGCTCGTGGTGTTCCACCACGTGGTCTCGGACGACGGGTCGGTCGGGGTGCTGGTCCGAGAGCTGTCGGCCCTCTACCGCGCGGCCCTGGCGCGGGAGGCCCTGTCCGGGGCCCTGCCGCCCCTGCCCCTCCAATACACCGACTTCTCCCGCTGGCAGCGCTCCCGAATCGCCGGCGGGCTCCTGGCCCGCCTCCTGGCCTACTGGCGGGGGCGGCTGGACGGGGTGCCCGCGGTCCTCGACCTGCCCACGGACCGACCCCGGCCGCCGACCCAGAGCGCCCGGGGCGCTCGCCGCTCGGTCCGCCTGCCGGCGGCACTGGCGGAAGCGCTGCGGGCCTTCGCCCGAGCCCGGGGAGCGTCGCCCTTCTCGGTCTTCCTCGCCGGCCTGGGAGCGCTTCTCACCCGCACCGTCGGCGAGAGCGACCTGGTGGTGAGCGCGCCGGTGGCGGGACGGGTGCGGAGCGAGCTCGAAGGGCTGATCGGCTTCTTCGTCAACACCCTGGCGCTGCGGCTGGACCTCTCCGGGGAGAGCTCCGGCGGCTCGGCGGGCGGGCCGTCCTTCGCCGAGGCGGTGGCCCGGACCCGCGCCACGGTCCTGGGCGCGCTGGCCCACCAAGAGCTGCCCTTCGGGCGGCTGGTCGAGGAGCTGCGGCCCGAGCGGGACCCGGCGCGCAATCCACTGGCCCAGATCACCCTCTCGTTCCAGGGCACCGGCCGGCCGGTGACGGAGCTCGCCCCCGGCCTGGCGCTCCGCGTCTCGGAGCTGGGCAACGGCACCTCCAAGACCGATCTCACCCTGTTCGTCGGCGAGTCGGAGCACGCCTTCACCGTCACCGCCGAGTACGCCACCGACCTGTTCGATGCGGCCACGATCCATCGCTTCCTGGGCCACCTGGAGGTCCTGCTGGAAGGCGCCCTCGCCGAGCCGGAGCGCGCGCTGCCGAGCCTCGCGCTGCTGGGCCGCGGCGAGCGGCACCAGCTCCTGGTGGAGGCCAACGACACGGCGGTCGCCTTTGACTCGGAGCCCGTCGCCGGCCGGGCGGCGCTGCTCGCCGGGAGCACCCTCTCCGGCGCGTTCGCCGTCCAGGCGGCCGCGACGCCCGAGCGGATCGCCTTGGCGGCGGACGGCACCCAGTGGAGCTACGGCGCCCTGGCGGCGGCGGCGGGTGAGGTGGCCCGGCGCCTGGGGGAGCTGGGAATGGGGCCGGAGAGCCGGGTGGCCCTCTGCCTCGAGCGCTCGGCCGGGATGGTGGCGGGCCTGCTGGGCATCCTGGAGGCGGGCGGCGCCTACGTGGCCCTCGATCCGGCCTATCCCCCGGAGCGCCTCGCCTTCATGCTCCGGGACTCGGGCGCCGAGGCCCTGGTGACCCGGGAGGGTCTGCTGCGCACCGTCGGCCCCTTCGGCGGGGCGATCGTCTGCCTCCAACCGGACGGTCCGCCGGACGGGCGCTCGAATCCGGCGGCGGCACCTGCGCCGGTTCGGGGCCTCGCCGGCGGCGACGCGGGACTCGACCGCGCGGCCTACGTCCTCTACACCTCGGGCTCGACGGGGACCCCCAAGGGTGTGTTGGTCTCCC
>CAZIIB010000693.1:0-2633 GCA_964539125.1 uncultured Thermoanaerobaculia bacterium
CGACTCGGGCGGGGCGGAGCTTCTCGGAGCTGCTCAACCGCGTGCGGTACCAGGGAGACACCTTCGTCGCCTGAAAGCCCGTGGCGCTCCTGATCGACACGAGCGTTGCCCTCGCGATGGAGCGCGAGCGGGAGAGCTTGCAGTCGCTCCTCGACCGCGCGAGCGACGAGCAGGTCGCCGTGGCGGCGATCACCGCCTCGGAGCTCCTCCACGGTGTTCACCGGGCCTGATCGAATCCCAGGAGGACTCGGTCCGGATCTACTGGCGTCAGAATTGCCCTTGTGGCCATCAGTCGGCGTCTTGACGTCTTGACGCTTCAGCGCTACAGTTGCTTCATGCAAACCTCAAAGCGCTCGACCGTTTACTTCGACCCGGAGATCCACCGCGCCTTGCGGCTCAAGGCGGCTGCCACGGACCGTTCGATCTCCGAGATCGTGAACGAAGCTGTAGAGCTCGCACTGGGAGAGGACGCTGCGGACCTCGAGGCGCTGGAGACGAGTCGCGGCGAGCCGGTGCTGAGCTTCGACGAGGTCGTGAAGGACCTGAGGCGCCGTGGCCGGATATGAGCTCCGGATCACCGCGGCCGCGGCCAAGGAGCTCGACGCTCTACCGCGGAAGAAGGACCGCCAAGCGGTCGTCCGCCGGATTCTGGCGCTTGCCGAAGATCCCCGCCCGCCAGGTTGTGTCAAGCTCTCGGGAGTCGAAGGTCTCTATAGAATCCGCCAGGGGCGCTATCGGATTGCCTATACCATCGAGGACGAGCATCTCGTCGTCGTGGTCATCCGGATTGCGGACCGCAAGGAGATCTACCGGAAGGATCGCCTCGCCCGCTCCTCACAACGGACGTCGCCCTTCAGGAGAGACCGCTGAGCTCGCCGGCCCGACGAATGGGCCGAGAACGGCGGGGTCGGAATGGCCCGGATCAGTACGGAGAGATTGGCGCTTGGTGGGCCCGGCGGAGATGGGACCGCCTGCGGCCGGTTGTGCTGATCGCCGGGGCTGTCAGGAGACCCGGCGGAGGAGAGCAGTGGCCTACGACGTGCGCGACGACCGCCGGCGCACCAAGGTGACCGAGGCGCTGCGAGATCGCTCGCATCCTCGCTTCAAGCAGCGGTCCCGGGGTATCATGGATCTCGTCCCTGAGGTGCAGGAGCCGCTCGAAGACCTTCTCGACGCCGAGCGCTGAAGCCGGTGTCGGATGTCTTCCTCACCCGTCGAGCGCTCCAGGACCTGAAGCGCCTGGACCCTCCGGTGAAGAGGAAGATCCTGGAGACGCTTCGAGAGTACAGCTCCGCTCCACAGAGGGCCGGGCGCTCGAAGGGAGGCGCTTCGAGCCGGCGGCCGTGACTGCCTTTGCGGACGCCGCCCAACTGCTTGAAGAAGAACGGGCCATCCTCGACCTCCTCAGGAGAAGGGGTAGCCCGGCGTCTACCCGCTGCCCGCTATCATCTCATCGAGGCTTGGCGATGACCCTGCGCGAGATCCTGACCGATATCCACGCTCTCGAGGAGGAGCTCCTCCAGCTCGAGGCCAAGTACGGCGTCCGCTCGGCGACCTTCTACGCGGCCTATGCCAGCGGAGAAGAGCCCGAGGATGATTCTTGGACGCTCGATCTCTCGGAGTGGGCCAGCGTGTACCGCACCTGGCTTGCGCGGCAGGCGGAGTACCGCAACGAGATCGCTCGCGCTCAGACCACGCCACCTGATCCCGGTCCGAAGACCTTCAACGAGATCGTGGAGGCGCTGAAACGGATTGGACCGCCGGATGAGGACTTCGCCCGCGACCTTGAAGAGATCCATCGCAGCCAGCCTACGCTTCCAGGAGATCCATGGGCGCGGCGGCCCATCTGGTCGTGGCAGGAGGAGATTCTCGAGGAGCGTCTCGAGCGGCTGGACGAGAATCCGGACGATGGAAGCACCTGGGAAGACGTGAAGGCCGAGCTCTGGCCCAAGAACTGAGTCCGACGATAAAGATGCACAACCCTCCTCACCCGGGCGAAGTGCTGCGCTCGCTCTGCCTGGAACCCCTCGGGCTGACCGTGACCGCTGCGGCCAAGGCGCTGGGTGTCAGCCGCAAGACGCTCTCCGAGATCCTCGACGGCCGGGCAGGCGTCAGCCCCGAGATGGCCGTGCGCCTGTCGATCGCCTTCGACACCACGGCCGAGAGCTGGCTCGCCCAGCAGATGCAGTACGATCTCTGGCGCGCCGAGCAGAAGCGCGGAAGCCTCAAGGTCAAGCGGCTGACCGCGGCCTGAGAGCGGAGAGCCCACGGCCTCGCCCCAGTCGGGTGGCATGGCTTCCGAGGCCAGGAAACGTAGTGGACAGATCGGCGTCTATCTGAACCGGGGGCCCACCTTGAACCCGCGCAAGTTACTGACACGCATACTTTCGGGCCACCTTCGGGACGTCGCGATCGAAGACTTCCGTCGCCTGGTCGAAGCCTTCGGATTCCAGCTGATGCGGAGCTCCGGGAGTCACATGGTGTTCGCCCACCCGGATGTCGAGGAGCATCTGAGCCTCCAACCTCGGCGGGGCGAAGCGGAGCCCTACCAGATTCGACAGTTCCTGGCACTCGTGGAGCAGTACAATCTGAGCCTCGGAGACGGCTGATGAGCGACTACCACATCAACATCT
>CAZIIB010000694.1:0-2630 GCA_964539125.1 uncultured Thermoanaerobaculia bacterium
GGACCCTGCCGTTCCTCTTCTACGTGCCGCCGCTCCTGCCGGTGATGGGCCGCTCGGGCGACGGCGCCTACGAGCATGTGACCTCCGGCGCCGGGGAGACCTCCGGGGACGGCGGTGCCGATCTCTTCGCCCCGGTCGACCGCGCCCGCGTGCCGATCGCCTACCTGGCCTCGCTCTTTGCGGGCGGCAACGGCGACCTGGTGCGGCAGGCGCTGCGGCGGCTCCTCGCCGTTCGGTACCTGATGCGCTCGAAGGACGTGGACGACGTCTCGCCGGAGCGGGTCAAGCGGGCGCTCCGCGAGGTCGGCCTCACCCGGGCCGCCGCCGCGTCGATCTACCGGCTGACGGCGCTGGCCACGCTCGAGGAGCGGTTCGTGCTGCCGCCGCTCCAGCGCGAAGAGGCGCTGGGCGGGGAGCCGGGCGAGCCGGGGCCCGCCGCCGAGGCCTGCCGGATGGAGTGCGGCTTCGGCCCGACCAAGGCTCCGCGGCGG
Source organism: uncultured Thermoanaerobaculia bacterium (assembly GCA_964539125.1). Lineage (GTDB taxonomy): Bacteria > Acidobacteriota > Thermoanaerobaculia > Multivoradales > DATKCC01 > CAVUBL01. Next base: position 492 of record CAZIIB010000694.1, read on the forward strand.
GGGCGCTGAGATGGCGACGGGCACACTCGAGAGCTTGGATCCGGCCACCGCCGCCCTCACCCGCCGCGCCGTGGCAGCGCTGGGCGCGCTCCTCTCCTATCCGCGCCGCGAGAGGTTCTCCGCCGACCTCGCCCGGGCCGGGGGGCGGCTCGTCGAGGCCGGGGAGTCCGAGGCCGCGGAGGCTCTGCAGGCCTTCGCCGCCGCCGCCGGCCGCCGTTCCTTCGAAGAGCTCGAGGAGCTCTACACCCGGACCTTTGATCTCTCGCCCCGCTGCGCCCCCTTTCTCTCGGTCCACCTCTTCGGGCAGGAGAGCTTCCGGCGGGCGCGGCTCATGACCGGCCTCGAAGCGGCCTACCGGCGCGTGGGCTTCGACCGCGGCACCGAGCTGCCCGACCACCTGGCGGTGGTGCTCCAGGCGGCGGTGGCATTCCCGGAGGAGGAGTGGCGGGAGCTGGTGGAGATGGCCCTCGCCCGGGCCCTGGCCCGGATGCTGGGGGCCCTCGAGGGCGACGATCCCTATCGCCACCTGCTCCGGGCGGTGCGTCTGGCGCTGGGAGTGGCGGACCTGCCGGAAGAGGCGCCGCCCCGGCGGTCCACCGGATCACCCCCCCAACTCCCCGACCCTCTTCCCACCCTCGAGGGGGGAAGAGGGAGCCTACCCCCCTGCCATGTCCTGCGGGACTCGAGGAACCGCCGGCCGGGAGGCGAGCGATGAGCCAGGCCACCCCCTCCGACCTCCTCCTCTTCGTGGGGCTGCCCTACGTCGCCCTCGTCGTCCTGGTCGTCGGATCGATCGTCCGCTATCGCCGGGACCGCTTCAGCTATTCGGCCCGCTCGTCCCAGTTCCTGGAGAGCCGGCGGCTCCTCTGGGGCTCGGTGCCCTTCCACCTCGGGATCCTGATCCTGCTCGCGGGGCACCTCGCCCCCTTCGTGGCGCCGGGCCCCTGGCGGGAGCTCACCTCCCGGAGGGCGTTCCTCTACGGGGTCGAAGCGGCCGGCGTGACGGCGGCGATCCTGGCCGCGTTCGGGCTCGCCGTCCTGTTCGCCCGGCGGGTGACCGCGGGCCGGGTGCAGCCGGTCTCGACCGTCCTCGACCTGATCGTGGTGGGTCTCCTCCTGGCGCAGGTGGTGGTGGGCCTCGGGGTGGCGCTCGGCGACCGCTGGGGGGCCGCCTGGTCGCCAGCCACCACCACGCCCTACCTGTGGAGCCTCCTGACCTTGCGCCCCGAGGTCTCCTACGTGGCGGGGCTCCCCCCCCTGGTCAAGCTCCACCTGGCCGGGGCCTGGGCGATCCTCCTCCTGGTGCCCTTCACCCGGCTGGTCCACCTCTTCTCGGTGCCCGTCGGGTACCTCACGCGGCCCTTCCAGAGGGTGGTGTGGGCCACCTCCCGGCGCCTCGAGGCCGCGCACGCGGTGGAGCGCCGGCGGGGCGAGGAACGCCGCTACCTGCTCAAGGGCCTGGCGGGGGCCGGGGCGGCGGGGGCGCTGCTCGCGACCGGCGTGCTGGAGAAGCTCTTTCTCTACCTGCGCGGGCCCGAGATGACCCTCGAGGAGGAGACCGAGCTGCTCCGCAAGCGCCTGGAGCTCCTCCAGCGGACCACCGAGCAGCGCGAGCTCGAGCTCGAGAGGATGCGGAGCCCCTACATCCGGGTCGCCCGCCTGGGCGAGCTCTCGGCGACCGAGGGCAAGTACTTCACCGACTATCAGATGCGTCCGGCTCTGGCCTTCCGGGGCGCCGACGGTCTGCCGCTCCTCATCTCGGCCAAGTGCACCCATCTGGGGTGCACCGTCTCGGGACAGGTCGACACGCAAGGGCGCCTGCTCTGTCCCTGTCACATCTCCTACTTCAATCTCAAGACCGGGGTCCCCGAGCCCGGCTCGCCGGCCAAGGCGCCGCTGCCGAAGCTCGGGTGGGTGCTCCGGGACGCCGAGGGCCACGTGGTCGCCAGCCGGTCGCCCTCGGGCGAGCTCGTGGGCGAGCCGTTCACCGATCTGCTGGAGAGCTACGACGTGTACATCGCCCGGCAGTTCTCGGAAGCCTCCGCCGGCGGAGTCACCGGATGATGGACCGATCTCGCAGGCGATGGCGCGGGCGGGGGCGTCCCTTTCCCCCCTCGAGGGTGGGTGAGGGATCGAGGG
>CAZIIB010000695.1:0-2620 GCA_964539125.1 uncultured Thermoanaerobaculia bacterium
CCGCCGCCCAGGCTGGTGATGGTCCCGAAGTTCACGCCGTGCGTGTCGAGGGAGATCACCGTACCCGCCGGAGCGGCCTTGGCCTGGGCCAGGAGCTGCTGCAGGTCGTAGGTCATCTCCTTGGCCAGGAGCTCGGTGCCGCCGCCCCCGAACAGGAAGGGCGGGTTCGCGAAGCGGCCGTTGTAGTCCGCCACGCCGTCCCACTGCATCACCAGGTCCGGGTCGTGAAGCGGCTGGTAGGCCACCCGGTCGTCGAACGTGTCGGCCACGTCGATCAGGCTGGGCATGATGATGGCGTTCTGCACCACGCCCCCGACTCCCGCGATCCCGGTGGTGGGTGGCAGGGTCCGGTTGCTGACGATCGTGTGGCACTCGTTGCAGCTCTGGGCGTCGAGGCCGTTGACCCGCAAGAACTGGCCGTTGCCCTGCAGGGTGGGGCGATGACCGAGAGCGACCGGGTCGGGCTCGTCGGAGCGCCACGGGCCGTCGCCCAGGCCGTCATAGGTGTTGAAGGGAGTGCTGAAGACGAGCAGCCCGAGCTTGCGAGCGTCCTTGTTGCTCAGTGCGCCGTTCTGGAGCGCCTGGACCAGTGTGGTTTGGTCGAGGCCGGCGGTGGCGGATTGCGCCGGACCCTCCGGGTCGGCGGCGAGCACGGGCAGCGCCCCGAGGAGCAGCGCGACGGCGGCCGCTCCGATCCAAGGATTCCTCCTCATGGCTTCCTCCTCTCTCGAGAGCTTCCCCCGAGCGCGAGCTGCCTCGCGTGCGTCCGGGCCCGGCGCGGGTAGCGACCTGCCGTCCCCGGGGATGAGATCTCTTGTCGATCGGCTCGTCCGTCGGCTCACCACTACAGACGTGCGGTAGAGCTTATGGAGGAGTGGGTCGCAGCGTCCGTCAGGAAGCGGACGGAGGAGAGGAAATCAGGTGGTTGACGGCGGCGGGAGTGGCTCGTAATGCTAGGGCCTTGCTACTCGGCGGGAGGCGTGGGAGCGCCCGCCTGGAGCACCGTCACGACCTCGTCGTGCTCGTTGTCGCGGGCAAAGTCCAGGGCGGTTTCGCCCTCGTCGTCGGTCCGGCTCGGGTCGGCGCCGTGCTCGAGGAGCATGCGCACGACGGCGGTGAAGCCGTTGCGCGCGGCGAGCATCAACGGCGTGATCCGCCCGACGCCCTCCACCTCGCACATCTCGTCGGGCTTGGCGCCGTGGTCGAGCAGCGCCTTGGTGATCCCCTCGTGGCCGCGGCCGGCGGCGAGCATCAAGGGGGTGACCTGCCCGAAGCCCTTGATCTTCGTCTGCACCTCGACCTGGGCGCCCGCCTCGAGCAGCCGGTCGACCGCCGCCGGCCGGCGCATGAAGACCGCGTAGAGCAGCGCCGTGTCGCCGTTCTTGCTGGTGGCGTCGACCTCGGCGCCCCGCTCGAGAAGCAAGTCGACGACGTCCGCGTGCCCGCGGAACGCCGCGGCCATCAGCGGGGTGACCTGCGAGTCGTTCCGGCGGTCGATCGCTGCGCCGTGATCCAGGAGGAGTCGGACCATCTCGGGATGGCCCTCCATCGCGGCGAAGGTGAGGGCGGCGCTCCCGCTCTCCTCGCCGCCGGTCTCGTCCACCGGGATCTGGTGATCGAGGAGCAGGCGAGCGACCTCCACCTGTCCCTCGCGGGCCGCCAGGAGGAGCGGAGTGAAGCCTTTCATGTCCTGCGCTTCGAGGTCGGCTCCGTGGTCGGCCAGCAGCGCGGCGATCTCGGCCGAGCCGGTGCGCGCCGCCGCCAGCAGTGGCGTCTCCCCCGGGAACCCCCCATTGCGTCCCACCCGCGGGTCGGGGGGCGCGCCGTGCTGGAGGAGGAAGCGCACTCCCGCGGCGTCTCCCTGGCTCGCCAGGTCGTAGAGGAGTTTCTCCTCGTCTCCGACGGGTGGATCGACCTGGGCGCCGGCGGCGAGCAGCACCTGGGCCGTGTCGTCGTGGTGCTGGCGCACCGCCCGGGCGAAGGGCGTGGCGTGATCGTCGGAGACGTGGTCGACGTCGGCGCCGTGGGCCAGGAGCAGCTTCACCAGGTCGCGATAGCCGAGGAGGGCGGCGTTGGAGAGCGGAGTCTGGTCGGCGCGGTTGGTGGCGTCGACCCGGGCGCCGGCGGCGAGGAGAAGCGCGCTCGCTTCGGTCCGGCCGCCGGGAGGGAAGTAGAAGAGGGCGGTGCTCCCGGCGTCGTCGGTGACCTCGAGGCCTGCGCCGGCGTCGAGGAGAGCCTGCACCAGGTCGCGGTGATCGCCGAGAACGGCGTACATGAGCGCGGTGCGGCCCAGGTCGCCCCGGGCGTCGAGGGAGACGTCGGGCGTCGCGAGGAGCTTGCGGGCCTGCTCGAGGTCCCCCGAGCGCACCGCCGCGATGAGCTTCGTATCGGTGGGGGGCTTGGGCTCGGCGGGCGCGAAGGAGAGCGTCAGGTCCCGAGCTGCGTTCGAAGGTGCGGTGGAGGGTGCCGAGGGAGCGGGGCTCGAAGGCGGCGTCGCCGGTGCCGGCTCGTGGTCGGCGGCCGGGGGCTGGGCGCTCGCGGGTGCCGCGCCCAGCAGAAGGAGAGAGAAGACCCAGGGAAGCCGTGCGCGCCAGGTGGACATCAGGACCTCATGGTTGTC
>CAZIIB010000696.1:0-2608 GCA_964539125.1 uncultured Thermoanaerobaculia bacterium
ACGCCCTCCTCGAGCCCCAGGTGCCGGTGCCCGACCTGGTCCTCTACCTGGTGGCCGACCTCGACACCTGCCTGGTGCGGCTCAAGAAGCGCCGGGCGGCCACCAAGGCCCGCGCCGCCACCCCCCAGTACCTCGACGACCTCATCGAGGCGGAGAAGGAAATCTCTCCCGAATACCTGGCCGAGTTGATCGACGCCTACCATCACTACTATCATTACTACGAGCGGTCCCCGCTGCTGGTGGTCGACACGCAGCACCTCGACTTCCCGCAGCGCCAGGAAGACGTCGACGAGCTGGTGCACCGGCTCGCGAGGCCGATCCGAGGGACCGAGTACTTCGTACCGCTTGGATCCCGGAAAGCCCGGTGAACGGTCACCGGGTGGGACCGAGACGGAGCAGGCATGGAGGGCTCGCAACGACTGGAGCGATGTCGACGCGAGCCCGTGGAGGCGGCCCGCCGCACGGGGGCCTGATCCCGCACCGCGGAGCGCTCGCGGACGGGACCGACACCCCGGACTGACGCGGATCGGCCGGCGGCTCTTCCCGATGAGATCGGGTGGGGAGCCCTCCTCCGGCATGCACCATCCGTAGCCCGGCCGGCGCCACTCGGCGCCGAAGAGCTCCGCCGGGCTCGGCGGTCCGGCGCCCGGACGGCGCTCCTCGTGGAGCGGCCCGGCCTTGGCCCGGACGGCCGCCGGTCGCCTCCTCGATCCCCTGAAAGCGGTACCCGTCGCGACGGCGCTCGCTCGCGAGGCCTTGCCGCCGCGGAAAGGAGACCGCGTCGTGCCCGACACGCCGAAGAAGGTCACCGTCCCCTGGGTCGCCACCGCCCCGGCCGAAGGCCGCCGGCTGGTCGTGGTGACCGCCTACGACTACCAGCAGGGTCGCACCGTCGACGCCGCCGGCGTCGACGTCGCCCTGGTCGGCGACTCCGCCGCCAACGTCGTCCTGGGCTACGACGACACCCTGCCCGTGACCCTCGACGAGCTCCTCGTCCTGGTGCGGGCGGTCCGCCGCGGCGTCTCCCGCGCGCTCCTGGTGGCCGACATGCCCTTCGGCTCGTTCCACCTGGGCGCCCGCGAGACGGTGGCCAGCGCCATCCGTTTCGTCAAGGAGGGCGGGGCCGAGGCGGTCAAGATCGAGGGCGACCGGCCGGAGGCGATCGAGGCCCTGGTGGCGGCCGAGATTCCGGTGATGGCCCACCTGGGGCTCACCCCGCAGTCCCTCCACAAGTTCGGCGGCTACAAGGTCCAGGGGCGCGGCGAGGCGGCGCGCGCGGCCCTGCTCGAGGCCGCCCAACGCCTGGAGGCGGCCGGCGCCTTCTCTCTGGTCCTCGAGTGCGTGCCCTCGGCGCTCGCCGCCGAGATCACCGACGCCCTCGAGATCCCGACCATCGGCATCGGCGCCGGGCCCGGCACCACCGGCCAGGTCCTCGTCTACCACGACCTCCTGGGTCTCGAGGAGCGGATCGCTCCCCGGTTCGTGCGGCGCTACGCCGAGCTCGGCCGGGTCGCCCGCGAGGCCCTCGCGACCTACGCGGCGGACGTCCGCGCCGGCCGCTTCCCGAGCGCCGAGGAGAGCTACGGCGACCCGACGCTGCCCACCCAACCCGCCGACGCCGACGGCCCGGCCAAGCTCTACGGGTGAGGCCCAGTGAGGATGATCCGAACCGCGGACCCCGGTGAGCTCGGCCGCGCCGTCGAGGGCTGGCGGCGGGCCGGCCGGCGGGTGGGCTTCGTGCCGACCATGGGGGCCCTCCACGAGGGCCACCTCTCCCTGGTGCGGCGCGCCCGCGAGCTGGGCGACCGAGTGGTGGTCTCGATCTTCGTCAACCCGACCCAGTTCAACGAGCGCGCCGACCTGGAGCGCTACCCACGCACCCCGGAGCGCGACGCGAAGCTCCTGGAGGAGGCCGGCTGCGATCTGGTCTACCTGCCCACCGAGGCCGCCCTCTACCCGCCGGGCCCACCGGATGAGGCCACCTGGGTGGTGCCCGAGGGGACGGCCGAGGGGCTCGAGGGCGCCTTCCGGCCCGGCCACTTCCGGGGCGTGGCGACGGTGGTGCTCAAGCTCTTCCACCAGGTGCGCCCGCACTTCGCCGTCTTCGGCGAAAAGGACGCCCAGCAGCTCGCCGTCATCCAGCAGATGGTCCGCGACCTCTTCGTACCGGTGGAGATCGTCCCCGGGCCCACGGTGCGCGAGGAGGACGGCCTCGCCATGTCGTCCAGAAACGCCCTCCTCGGCCCCGAGGAGCGCCGGGCCTCCCGCGTGCTCTCCCGGGCGCTCCGGGCGGCCGAGGCCCTGGCCCGCCCCGGGGGCGACGCCGACGCCCTTCGCGCCGAGCTGCGCCAGGTGCTCGCCGAGGAGCCCACCGCGCGCGTCGAGTACGCCGAGGTGGTCGACGCCCGGACCTTCCGCCCCGTCGAGCGTCTCGAGGGCGAGCTCGTCCTGCCGCTCGCCGTGCGCATCGGAGAGGTGCGCTTGATCGACAACCTCAGGCTCGCCTTTCCCGGCGCCTGACCCGAGAACGACACCCAGAACGACTCTGGACACGAAAGACCATGCGACGAACACTGATGAAGTCCAAGATCCACCGGGCCCGGGTGAC
>CAZIIB010000697.1:0-2594 GCA_964539125.1 uncultured Thermoanaerobaculia bacterium
GGGGCCTGGGCTGGAACCGGGCCTTCCAGGCGGTGCAGCTCGGCCGGGGCGAGCCACCGCCGAGGAGATGGGCACCGGCCGCTGGCGGCTCGTCTACGGCAACCGCTACCTGGTGCTCGCCGGGCTCTTCGGGCGACGGTTCTGGGCCCGGCTGCCCCGCCTCGCCGCGCGCGACGTGGTGGATCTCGCCCGCGCCGCCGCCCGGGGAGACCTGGGCCGCTGCCGGGGCGTCGTCGGCGGGTGGGGGCGGGCGGCCCGTCATTTGCCGCGATGGGTGCGCCGGGGGCCGGCGGCGCTCGCCGACGAGGTGATCCTCGCCCGTGCGGAGGGCGCCTGATGGAGCCGGTGCTCTCCGCGATCGTGGTCCACTGGCACGACGAGGAGGGCCTGGCGGAGCTGGTCTCTTCCTGGCCCCTGGACCCCCGGTTCGAGCTCGTGGTGGTGGACAACGGCGCGAGCGAGGGGAGCGCCGGCGGCCTCCTCGCGAACAGGACTGCGGCGGGGGGGGCGCTCCGCCTCGTCTCGCCGGGCGCCAACCTCGGGTTCGCCGGCGGCGCGAACCGGGGGGCGGCGGAGAGCCGGGGGCCGCTCCTGCTCCTCCTCAACCCGGACGCTCACCCCGAGCCGGGAGCTCTCGAGGCCCTCCTCGAAGGATTTGCCGCCCATCCCGAGGCGGCCGGGCTCGCCCCCCGCCTCGAGGCGCCCGACGGCCGGGGGCAGTGGCGCTGGCAGCTCAAGTCGCTCCCCTCGCCCATGCGCCTGGTCCTCGAGGGCCTCCTGCTGCCGGCCGGCCGCGGTCCCGCGGAGGAGCCGGCGGCGGGCACTCCGGTCGAGCAGCCGGCGGCGGCGGCCCTGGCGCTCCGGCGGGAAGCGTGGGAGGCGGTGGCCGGTCTCGAGCCGGGCTTCTACCCCGCCTGGTTCGAGGACGTGGATCTCGCCCGGCGGTTGCGCGCGACCGGGCGCCGGCTCCTCTACTGGCCGGCGGCGCGCTTTCGCCACGGCCTGGGCTCGACCGTCCCCCGGCTGGGGTTCGGAGCCTTCCTCTGGATCTACTACCGGAACCTGGTCCGCTACCTCCGCCGCCACCACGGCCGCGGATGGGCGGTGGCGGCGCGCGCGGTGATCCCGGCGGGGATGGCGCTCCGCCTGCTCCTGCTGCCCGTGCGGAGACCGCGCCGGGTCGCGAGCCGGAGCGAGGCGGCGGCGGGGCTGTGGGCTGCGGCGGTGGGCGCGCTGACCGGCTGGCGCCGGCCCCGGCGGCTCGCCCGGGCCTGGCGGCCGCCCGCGGCCGGAGAGACGGTCCCATGAGGGGCGCGGAGGGGATCGGTGCGAGGGACCGGCCGGCGCCCGAGGCGCCTCGCCTGGCGGTCTGCGTGGTGACCCACGACTCGAGGGCCGACCTGCCCGGCTGTCTCGCGGCGGTGGCCGCGCTCACCACCCGTCCCCTGGAGCTCGTCGTGGTCGACTGCGCCAGCCGGGACGGCACGCTCGAGACGGCCGCAAACGGGGTCTGGCGGGCCCCTTCGGGGGTCCGCTTCGAGGCGGTGGCGCTCACCGAGAACCGGGGCTTCGCCGGCGGTATGAACGAAGCGATCGCCCGCACGACCGCTCCCTGGGTGCTGTCGCTCAACCCGGACGCCCGGCCGGCGCCCGACTACGCCGAGCGCCTGATCGCCCGGGCCGGGGACGGCGCGCGGCGGGGTCTGGCGGTGGGCGCCGTGACCGGGCGGCTGGTACGGCTCGGCCCGGCGCGGGGACCGGGAGAGCCGCCGGGAGCGACGGGTTCGGCCGGGCAGGGGCCTCGCCTCCTCGACGCCTGTGGCATGCGTCTGGCGCTCACCTGGCGCCACCTGGACCGGGGCTCGGGGCTGCCCGACGAGGGCCAGTACCCGGTGGCCGAGCGGGTCTTCGGCGCCACCGGCGCGGCCTCGCTCTTCGCGCGGGAGGCCCTCGAGGACGTGGCCGTGGGCGGCGAGGTGTTCGACGCCGCCTTCCACTCCTTCCGGGAGGACGCGGAGCTCGCCTTCCGGCTGCGGGAGCGGGGATGGGAGGTGCTCTACGAGCCCGGGGCCCGCTGTCGCCACCGGCGCTTCAACCTCCCTGGCCGGCGCCGGGCGATGCCCGCCTCGGTGAACCTCCACTCCCTCAAGAACCGCTACCTCCTGCGCGCCTACCACCAGACGGGGTGGAACTTCGTCTGGACCCTGCCGGCCACCCTTTTCCGCGACCTCCTTGCCCTGGGCCACGTGGTGGTGCGCGAGCGCGCCTCGCGCGGCGCCGACCGCAGGCGGTGGGCTCATCGCCGCGAGATCCACGCCCGGCGCCGGGCGATCCAGGGGCGGCGAACGGTCCCGGCGCAGCGGATCGACCGGTGGTTCTTGACCCGGGGCCTGCCGTTGCCGCACGAAGCTCCCGCCGACTGACGCCCGCTGCCCGAGACGCCGGACTCGGCGGCTTCACTACAATCCCCACCCATGGCGCACCCTCCCCGCATCGCCCTCGTCGGCAGCCGCGGCATCCCAGCGCGCTACGGCGGCTACGAGACCCTGATGGAGGAGCTCGCCCCGCGCCTCGTCCGTGCCGGCTTCGACGTC
>CAZIIB010000698.1:0-2592 GCA_964539125.1 uncultured Thermoanaerobaculia bacterium
CGGGCCTCGCCGCCTTCGCCCCTGTCGCGGTGCCGGCCACCCCGGCTCCGCCGGAGGAGCTCCACGTTCGCCCCGCCCTCGCCACCGGATACGTCGAGCCCCGGAGCGAGGTCGAGCGCACGGTGGCGCGCATCTGGTCCCAGGTCCTGGGGGTCGACCGGGTCGGGGCCCTGGACAGCTTCTACGACCTGGGCGGCCACTCCCTTCTCGCCACCCAGGTGGCGTCGCGCCTGCGGGAGAGCTTCGGCGTCGAGCTGTCGGTGGACCAGGTGCTCGAAGGGCCCACGGTGGCGGGCATGGCCGGCCTGGTCGCCGACCTCCTGGCCGCGGAGCGCCGCCCGGCGGGCTCCGCCGGCGCCGGCCGCTCGGTCGAGACGATCCCACGGCGCGCCGACCCGTCGGCGCCGGCCCCCCTCTCCTTCGCCCAGGAGCGGCTCTGGTTCCTGCAGCGGGTGGATCAAGACACCACGGCCTTCAACCTCCTCTTCGCCGTCGAGATGCGTGGCCCGGCGAATCTCGCGGCCCTGGCCAGGGCCTTGGGCGAGGTGCGCCGGCGCCACGCCTCCCTGCGCACCACCTTCGGTGAGGAGGCGGGGCGGACGTTCCAGGTGGCCGTCGAGCCGGAGCTTGGAACCGGGGCGAGCCTGCCCCTTCCGGTGGTGGACCTCTCCGGTCTGCCCGCGGCCCGGCGCCTGGCCACCGCGCGGCACCTCGCTGCGGTGGAGCACCAGCGCCCCTTCGACCTGGAGCGGGGCCCCCTCTTCCGGGTCTCGGTGGTCCGCCTGGGCGAGAGCGGGGAGGGGGCGGAGCACGTCTGCCTGGTGGCCATGCACCACGTGATCTCCGACGGCTGGTCCACCGGCGTCCTGCTGCGGGAGACGGCGGCCCTCTACGGGGCGTTCGTCCGCGACGAGCCCTCGCCGCTGCCCGAGCCGGGCCTCCAGTACGCCGACTTCGCCGAGTGGCAGCGCCGGCGCCTCCAGGGCGAGACGCTGGAGGCCCACCTCGGCTTCTGGCGCGAGCGCCTGGCGGACCTCCCGGCGCCCCTCGACCTGCCGACCGACCGGCCGCGCGCCGCGGAGCGAGGGTTCGAGGCGCGGGCGGAGGGCCTGGTGCTTCCGGCGGAGCTCACCGCCCGCCTCGAGGAGGTGAGCCGGCGCCACGGCGCGACTCTCTTCATGACCCTGCTGGCGGCCTTCGAGGTCTTCCTCTTCCGGTCGACGGGGCGGACCGACCTGCTGGTGGGTGCGCCCATCGCCAACCGCAACCGGGCCGAGATCGAGGAGCTCATCGGCTTCTTCCTCAACACCCTGGTGCTCCGCGCCCGGCTGGCCCCTGAGAAGCCGTTCAGCGCCCTCCTCGAGGAAGTTCGGCGGGCCGCCCTGGGGGCCTACGCCCACCAGGACCTTCCCCTCGAGACCCTGCTCCGGGCGGCGGGGGTGGACGACCCGCGGGTGGCCGACGGCCTGCTGCGGGCCATGTTCCTGTTCCAGAACGTCCCGACCCCGGCCCTGGAGGCGGCGGGGCTCGAGCTCCGGCGCTTTTCGGGCGACGAGACCGGCGCCGAGCTCGGCACCGCGGCCTTCGACCTCACCCTGACCCTCGACTCCCGGCCCACCGGGATCGAGGCCGTCGTCACCTACAACGCGAGGCTCTTCGACCGCGCGACCGCCGCGCGCTGGCTGGCCCACTACCGGAACCTGCTGGAGGCGGTGGCCGAGGGCCCGGAGCGGCCCGTCGTCGAGCTCCGCCTACTTTCGCGGGAGCAGGAGGCTGCCGAGGCCGAGGCGAGCGGGCGAGGCGGCGAGGCGGATCTCGCTCGGCCGCCGACCGAGCCGGTCCACCGGACGATCACGGCCCGGGCCACCGAGGTTCCCGACGCGGTGGCGGTGGTCGCCGGCGCCGAGCACCTCTCCTACGGCGAGCTCGTCCGCCGGGTCCGCGCCCTCGCACGGCGCGTCCGCGGCCACGTCAGGGAGAGAGGCCCGGAGGGGGACGCGGTCGGACGCGCCGCCGAGGCCCGAGTGGCGCTGGCCCTCGAGCGCTCGCCCGAGCAGATCGTGGCCCTCCTGGCCGTCCTCGAGGCGGGGGCCGCCTACGTGCCGGTGGACCCGACCTACCCCGAGGAGCGCCGCGCCCTGATCCTGGGGGACTCGGGGGTGCGGGCGGTCGTGACCTCTCCCGCCCTGGCCGGCGCCTTCGCCGGAACCTCGCTCCCGCGCCTGGTCCTCGGTGAGGGCGTGGAGCCCGCCGCCGCTCCGTCTCCTTCGCCCGAGGCGTGGTCGCCTCCCGCCGAGGCCGCCGCGTACCTGATCTACACCTCCGGCTCGAGCGGCCGGCCGAAGGGGGTCGTGGTGCCGCATCGCGCCCTCGCGGCGTTCGTCGACGCCGCCCGGCGCGAGTATGGGATCGGCCCCTCGGACCGGGTGCTCCAGCTCGCCTCGGTGAGCTTCGATACCAGCGCCGAGGAGATCTTTCCGACCCTGGCGTCGGGCGCCACCCTGGTGCTCCGGGACGAGGAGATGCTGGCCTCGGCGCCGGCCTTCCTCGCCGCCTGCGCCCGCCACCGCCTGACGGTGATCGACTTTCCCA
>CAZIIB010000699.1:0-1320 GCA_964539125.1 uncultured Thermoanaerobaculia bacterium
AAGGAGAAGGGTACTGCCAAGATGGTTTCCCCTTCGTGTTGTGTTTTTGTCGGTCACTAGTGATTTTGAATAAATGTTATTTGCTTGCAGAAATCGAATTTACCACATCAGAAGTCTGTGGCGCCACGCTTGCAGGAGTTCTCCTCTGCCAAGATTCGTGTCCCCATGAACCTCAATTACAACAACTGTGGGTCGTGAGAACACGACGCATGGCGATGCTAGAAAAACACCCAGGTGATGCTACAAAAACAATTGCGCCAGGCTATTGAAACTAGCCTATTGCATCCTTCACATATCAAATTTTATTCCCTGGGCCAGGGGCAGTTCTTTGCCAAAGTTGATGGTGTTGGTTTGGCGACGCATGTAAAACTTCCAGGAGTCTGACCCGGATTCCCGGCCTCCGCCGGTCTGCTTCTCTCCACCAAAAGCACCGCCAATCTCTGCACCACTGGTGCCAATGTTTACATTGGCAATGCCGCAGTCTGATCCCCGGTGTGACAGGAACATTTCACTTTCGCGCAGGTTATTGGTGAAAATAGCCGACGACAATCCCTGCTTCACGTCATTCTGGATTTTAATGGCATTTTCCACATTACCGGAATACTTGATCAAATAAAGGATCGGCGCAAAAGTTTCTTCCTGCACGATATCATAACTGTTTTCGGCTACGGCCAGGGTGGGCTTCACATAAGTTCCTGACGCGTAGCCTTCGCCTTTCAGCACTTCGCCACCGTAAACAATCTCCCCTCCTGCTTCCCGGATAATATCTATGGCCTTGCAATAATTCTCCACGGCTTTCTTGTCGATCATCGGGCCGACCAATACATTTTCATCCAGCGGATTTCCGATGGACAGATTTTGATATATTTTCACCAGCCTTTCTTTTACCGTCTCAAAAATACTGTCATGAATGATGAGCCTGCGGGTGGAAGTGCAACGCTGCCCGCATGTGCCCACGGCACCAAATACAGTCGCGCGAATAGCCATTTCCAAATTGGCTTCCGGCGTGATGATAATGGCATTGTTGCCGCCCAATTCGAGGATCGACTTTCCCAGCCTGGTTGCAACCTCAGCGCCTACGGACATGCCCATGCGAATGGAACCTGTCGCTGAAACCAGGGGAATGCGGATATCACTGGCCATTTTCTTTCCCAAGGGAATATCGCCGATCAGCAGATTAAAAACACCTTCCGGTACCTCGTTCTTTTCCAGCACTTTGCCGATAATCCGGTGACAAGCCATGGCACAAAGCGGTACTTTATGCGAAGGTTTCCACAAGCACACATCCCCGCATACCGAGGCAATCATTGCATTCCAGGA
>CAZIIB010000699.1:1330-2589 GCA_964539125.1 uncultured Thermoanaerobaculia bacterium
GGACCATACCGCCACCGGAAAATTGAACGCCGAGATAATGGCCACCGGACCCAGCGGATGATATTGTTCATACATGCGGTGCTCCGGTCGTTCGGAATGCATGGTGAATCCCTGCAACTGCCGCGACAGCCCAACGGAAAAGTCGCAGATATCGATCATTTCCTGCACCTCACCAAGTCCTTCCTGTAGTATTTTTCCGCTTTCGATGCTCACCAGCTTGCCAAGTTCCATTTTATATTTCCTCAACTCCAACCCGATTTGCCTCACGATCTCACCGCGCTTTGGAGCGGGTATCACACACCAATATTCAAACGCTTCCTGTGATTTTCGGACTACCCGGTCATACTCCTCGTCGGACGTCAATTTTACCGTAGCAATTTTCTCTCCGGTGATGGGCGAGTTCACGGCTATCGATTCGCCGCCATGTAATCCACCCCATTGCATACCGGTACTCCAGGCGGCATTAGACGATGACAATTCCAGCTTTTCAAAAATTTTATTGATCTCAGAAGACAGGTTGATTTTCATGATAACTTTTTTGTGGAACGATCTTTTCTTCAAAGGTAATATGGTGCTTTTCAAGTTTCTGCAGAACTGGCTGATAGATGCTTTCCAACACCGGCAGGCACAAACCTTGTACATTTATTTTTCCCTGCAACACCAATTCGGCGGCGATGCCCATTGGCAACCCAACTGTTTTTGCCATCGCTGTATGACCACGGTCATCACCAATCACTACCAAAGCACTGGTTTGCTGAAAGGCTTCCCGTTCATCTTTGTGATAATAGAATTTGTGCCACATCACCACCATATCTTTGTCGTCTGGCGCCATGACCCATTTTTGCTTCAAAATATGCTCAAGAATCTCAGCGGGCGTTGCCTCTTTCAGCCCGACTATTTTATCGGAAAATATACCAAGCCACTGTAGCTTTTCCATCAATCCGGAATCCTGATCAATTTTCAGGTAATGCATTAATTTCAGCTCCACGGAATCTGTTGGATTAAAAGGCAGAAATGAATTGATAAATTCGCGGTATGTCATATTTTCCGAACCCTCCATGATGTAGCTGTCGTCGGTAGCGCCCAACTGCACAAACAGATCCCAGGCCCGGCAAAATCCCGGACGGCGCAACGTACCGCGGTAAATGGTAGATGTCCCCTGCAAATTGTATTTATCCAGGTATTTCAGCGAATCGCGATTGGCGTAGCCTTCAAAGCTGCCATGTCCTTCAATATCGATGCGCTCAGTCCT
This sequence comes from uncultured Thermoanaerobaculia bacterium, assembly GCA_964539125.1. Classification (GTDB taxonomy): domain Bacteria; phylum Acidobacteriota; class Thermoanaerobaculia; order Multivoradales; family DATKCC01; genus CAVUBL01. The sequence goes on from CAZIIB010000699.1 coordinate 2,583, forward strand.
CCGGAAA
>CAZIIB010000700.1:0-1541 GCA_964539125.1 uncultured Thermoanaerobaculia bacterium
CCCGCAAGGAGGAGCTCCTCATGCCGGCCAACGAGCTCCATCGCGTCTGGGTCCTGCGCAAGGTCCTCAACCCGCTCTCCACGGTCGAGTCCATGGAGCTCCTGCTCGACAAGCTGTCCAAGACCAAGACCAACTCCGACTTCCTCAACGCCATGTCCAAGTAGCGGCGCCGACCGCGCCGCGCTGAAGGAGAGAAGGTGCCCAAGCTCCGCGTCGGCATCAGCGACATCCTCGACGCCCGGCCGCTCGCCTGGGGCTTTCTCAAGGGTCACCACGCCGACCTGTTCGCACCGGTCACCCAGCCCCTGAACCTGGTCGGGCGGCTCCTCGCCCAGGGTGGGCTGGACGTCGCCCTGGTACCCGCCGTCGAGCTCGCGACCCACCGCGACCTCCGCGTTCTGCCCGACTTGTGCGTGGCCTTCCCCGGCGAGGCCCGGGGCGTCCTGCTGGTCTCGGCGGGACCGATCGAGGATCTGCGCCGGGTGATCCTGGAACGCGACGCCCGCACCGCCGCAGTGGTGACCCGGATCGTGCTCGCCGAGTCCTACGGCCTCGAGCCCGAGTACGTGGAGGCGGAGGCCTCCACGCGGCTCTCGGGTCCCGGCCGGATCGAGCCGGGCGAGGGGTGGCTGGTGATCGGTAGCGCCGCCCTCACCGGGCGACGGGAGGAGCACCGGGTGCTCGACCTCGGTCTCGCCTGGCGCGAGCTGACCGGTCTGCCGCTGGTGGTCGGGGTCTGGGCGGCGCGCGCCGAGGTCGAGCTGCCGGATCTCCCCTTCTACTTCAAGAGCAGCCTACGCTTCGGCCTCGCCGCCCTCGACGCCATCGCCCGCGAGGGAGCGGCCGAGCTGGGCGTGAGCTCCGCCGTTCTCGAAAGCTACCTACGGGACGCCGTGGGTTACCTGCTTCGCGACGACGAACGACGCGCCCTCCAGGATCTTTTCGACCGCGCGGCGCGCCTCGGGTTGGTCCCCGAGAGGCGTCTGCGGCTCTACGACGCCGGCTAGCCCGGACTTCTGATTCAAGAATCCCTCCACTAGCTGCGAGGCCTGCGCCCGCGGTCGGGAGCCCACGCTCACGCCCTCGCGGATCGCTACGGTTCCTCGCTGGTGTAGAAGGCGTTGTCCAGAGCGATCGCGTTGAGCCCCACGCTGTAGCGGCCTTGGCTGGAGAGAACGGAGCCCACCCACGACTGGGTGGTGTCCTGGAAGTACGGTTTGGCCGGAATGGTCGTGTTGAGGTTCAGATAGAGCCATCCGAAGGAGAAGGGGGTCTCCAAAGGGTCGTCCCCGACGTGGTACCTTCCCGCTTCGTACGGGAAGCAGTTGGGATCCACGAGAATCGGCGGCGAAAAGCTGTCGAAGCGGATCTGACAGAGCTCCACCGCCTGCTCGGTCTCGTCGAAGGCGACCACCTGGAGCTCGTTCAACGGGAACCAGGGGGGCGAGGTTCCACAGGCGTACCCCGTCGCGAAGGTGGAGAAACCCGAGTCGCGCCAGACGACGAGATCGGTGCCGCCGTCGAAGCCTGCGCCTCCGAGG
>CAZIIB010000700.1:1551-2587 GCA_964539125.1 uncultured Thermoanaerobaculia bacterium
AGGTAGCGGGTGGCCCAGGTGGTGGGCAGCGGTTCGCGTTCGTCGCTCCCGTCGTAGCCGACGTAGCGACCGTAGAAGGTGAACTGCGGAGCTCCGACGAAGGGGCAGGGTGGATCCTCGGCTTCGTGGCCACACGCTTCGATGTGCACCAGCGGTCGACCCTGGGCGAAGTTGTTGGAAGCGTCGATGACGAAGTAGTCGCCCCACAGGACGTTCTTGTTGGTCGCCACACCCAGGCCGCCGGCGACGAAGTACCCCGGATCGCCTGGAGCCTCGAGGCTACACTCGGCGGTCGCATCGACCGTGATGTACCCCCGGGCCACGTTGTCGCCGTGGTCGAACCCGGCGCAGTTGCCGAAGACGGGGGAAACCTGGCCCGTGTGGGCTGCCCGGGTGTGGGCCAGGCGGGCGGGGCTCATCTGCCCCGGCGGGGTGTTGCCAGCGCAGAGCGGGTACACGACGTCGCCCGAGAGCGGACCCTGTGGGCTGATGGTGTCCAGGGGATCCCCGGCCACGTCGGCGGTCTGTGGGACGGAACCGTTGAAGACGTCCCGCAGGTTCATCGAAGCGACGTCGTACCCGGTCAGGTAGATGTTGAAGTCCAGCGTGTGAATCGAGAGATCCGACCAGAACACCACGTGAGCGACGATCGGGTCGGCCGTCGCGTTGTTGATCGACACCAGGGTGGTGACCCCCTGCGGGTCGTCCAGATCGACCTCGAAATAGGGGAGCAAGAGAGTCGCCGCCGGGACGTCGTCCAGGGTGAGCATCTCTGCGGCGACCGGCCGACCGGTCGCAGCCAGAGCGAGCAACAGGCAGACCATGATCAGTTCGGTCTTCATGCTTCGGCTCCTTTCTCGGCCGAGCAGGAGACACCCTTCACGAGGAGTGGGAGCACTCCTGCTTGTCGTGGACGCGGGCCGGCTCGCTCGCCGGGGATCCGCTCCCCAAGACGGTCCAAGTTGGCGCCAGGGTTACTCGCGGATCCTAGCCAGGAGGTCTTCGTCCGTCAAAGTCTTGACAAGCAACAACGGAC
>CAZIIB010000701.1:0-2584 GCA_964539125.1 uncultured Thermoanaerobaculia bacterium
AGGCGAGCAGCGCCGTCACCTCGGCCCGGGTCGGCTCGTCGAGGAGGCGCAGGAACTCCTGGCGCCGTTCGGCGGGGAGCTCCTGGACCACGTCGGCGGCGTCGTCGGGCGCCAGAAGGCGCATCCAGAGCCGCCGCTCGGCGGGGGGCACGCCCTCGAGGACGATCACCTGGCCCCGGGGGGAGAGTGAGAGGAAGAAGTCCTCGGCGTCGCCCCGGTCGAGCTGGAGAAACCCCTCGACCCGCTCCTCGGCGGACAGCACGGGCCACGCCTCGTGCAGCGCCTCGGCCCCATTCCGCTGCGTTTCGACCGCCTGGTTGCTCTCCATCTCGACCTCCTTGTCCCCCGTGTCCCCTCGCCCGACGACTCGCGCGATTATCCCCGCTCCGGCCCGCGGGGCAAAGACCGCCCGTCGGGGTGGTGACGCCGGGGTATTTGTTGACCAAAATGGTCACGACATGGCACCCCTGACGACCGATCGCCACGATCTGCGATTCGACCGCGAGCTGGTCAAGAAGTACGACCGGCCCGGCCCTCGCTACACTTCCTATCCGACGGCGCCCCAGTTCCACGAGGGCTTCGGCTCCGGAGAGTACTCCGAGCTGCTGCTCGAGAGCCGCCGGGAGGCTCTCCCCCTGTCGCTCTACGTTCACATCCCGTTCTGCGAGACGCGCTGCTTCTTCTGCGGCTGCAACGTGATCATCTCGAGGGACCGGGAGCGGGCGCGTGGCTACCTGCCCTGGCTCGACCGGGAGATGGCGCTGGCCGCCGAGCTCCTGGACGCGCCCTCGCGCCGGGTCATCCAGATCCACTGGGGCGGCGGCACGCCGACCTTCCTTCCGCCCGCCGAGATCGCCGGCGTCATGGCCTCGATCCGTTGCAGCTTCGGGGTCGCCGACGACTGCGAGATCGGCGTCGAGGTCGACCCGCGGCGGCTCACCGACGCGCACCTCGACGCCCTGGCCGAGGCCGGGGTCAACCGCCTGAGCATGGGGGTCCAGGACATCGACTCGACGGTGCAGAAGGCGGTCAACCGGGTCCAGCCGGTGGCCGAGACCTGGAAGGTCCTCGAAGGGGCCCACCGCCGGGGCATGGGCAGCGTCAACATCGACCTGATCTACGGTCTCCCGTACCAGACCCCGCCGAGCTTCGCCGCCACCGTCGACGAGGTGATCCGCATGTCGCCGGATCGGATCGCGGTCTTCAACTTCGCCTATCTTCCGGAGATGTTCCCCCACCAGAAGGTGATCGAGGCCGACGCCCTGCCCGACCCGGAGGCGAAGCTCACCATCCTCGAGCAGACCATCTCGCGGCTCACCGAGGCGGGCTACGTGTTCATCGGGATGGACCACTTCGCCAAGCCGGAGGATCCCCTCGCCCGCGCGCTCGCCGACGGCACGCTGACCCGCAACTTCCAGGGCTACTCCACCTGCGGGCAGACCGACCTGGTGGCCTTCGGAGTCTCGTCCATCAGCCACGTGGCCGGCGGCTTCGCCCAGAACGTCAAGGGGATCGAGGAATACGGCCAGGCGCTCGCCGGCGGCCGGTTCCCCGTCTACCGCGGGCTGTTCTCGACGGCGGAGGACAAGCTCCGCCGCGACGTCATCCTCCAGATCATGGGTCGGTTCGAGCTCGACAAGGACGAGATCGAGGCCCACCACGACGTCGACTTCGATCGCCACTTCGCCCGGGAGCTCGCGCAGCTCGAGCCGCTGGCGGCCGACGGCCTGGTAGAGATCGGTGAGCGCCGGGTGGCGGTGACCGGTCTCGGCCGGCTCCTGGTGCGCAACGTCGCCATGGTCTTCGACGAGTACCTCCGCCACGCCAGCCAGGCCCGCTACTCGAGGACGGTCTAGAGCCCTCGCCCCGGAGCCCGCCCACTCAAGACCCCGACATGAGTGTGGAGCCCGTCGAGATGCCTCAAGCCCCGAGCGTCCGGTCGTCCGAGCGCCCCCGGGAGCGCACCGTCCTGCTGGTCGGCAATCCCAACGTCGGCAAGAGCGTCCTCTTCCGCAACCTGACGCAGCGCTACGTGATGGTGTCGAACTTCCCCGGCACCACGGTCGAGATCGCCCGTGCCCGGGCCCGGCTCCCGGACCGGAAGGTCGACGGCGTCGAGGTGGTCGACACGCCCGGGGTCAACGACCTGGCGCCGCGCAGTGAGGACGCTCGGGTCACCCGCGAGATGCTCGACCGCAACCCGGGGGCCGAGGTGGTTCAGGTGGCCGACGCCAAGAACCTGCGGCGCGCCCTCCTCCTGACCCTCCAGCTCGCCGAGCTGGGCCGCCCGATGGTCCTGGTGCTCAACATGATGGACGAGCTCGAGAGCCGCGGCGGACGGATCGACTTCCAACGACTCTCCGAGCTCCTGGGCGTCCCGGTGGTCCCGGCCATCGCCCTGCGCAACCGGGGCACCGCCGAGGTTCTGGACGCCCTCGACCGGGCCGCCGAGCCCGCCCGCGGCCTGACCGTGGGGCGCGAGCTCGCCAGCGCCGGCGACTACGAGCGGAATCGGGCGCGACTGGCCCTGATCAACCAGATCCTGGCCGAGACCTACTCCCTGGACCAGCCCGACCACGCCTCG
>CAZIIB010000702.1:0-2580 GCA_964539125.1 uncultured Thermoanaerobaculia bacterium
GCGATGTTCTCCAGATCGCAGAACATCGCGATCTTGCGTTCGTCGTTCACCGATGAGTTCCTTTCCGGAACGGATTCTTCTGAGGTGTGTTCGTTGGAGGTGGAGGTGGAGGTGAGCTCCCGGTGGACGGCGGCGATGTCGTCCGGCGTGATGTCGTGAGTCGTGGGGCGGCGGGACGGCCGGCGCTCTTTGCGCTCCGGCTCGGCGTCCTTCTCCGGAGCCTTCTCCTCGGGCGCGTGCTTGGCCTTGGAGCGGGTCCGTTTCCGGGGCTTTCTCGGGGTTTCCTTCGGGGTTTCCTTCGGGGCCTTCTTCGCGGCCTTCTCGGGCTTCGGGGACTTGTCGGCCGGGGGTTCCGTCTCGGTCTCCGGGCGGGCTTGGCCCTTGGTCGAAGGGCCGTCCTTCGCCTTCTCGCTGTCGGCCGTGGGCCGCAACCACCAGGGGGTCACTGTCGGGTTTCCTTTCTTGGGGTGCCGCGGTGCCGGGGAGCCCGCGAGCAGGGGTGTGGAGCGGGGGATCTCAATTGCCCTGCGCGGGGGGTGCTGCGAGCCGCCGGCCGGGGGGCCGTGAGCGGCGGTGGGGCGGCGCCCCGGGATCTCATTCTATCGGAACCGGCGAAGATCACCCGGAATTTCCCGCCGCCTGGCGCGCAAGGGCCTCGATCGCCTCGTCGTCGATCCCCGGGAAGCCCACCAGGCCCTCGCGCCGGAGCAGGATGAGGAAGCGCTCCACGCGCTCGCCGGCCGCCTCGGCCTCGCCGCCCTTCTCGGACTCGAGCGCCCGGGCGATCTCGGCGGCGCTCGCCGCCCCGTCGAGGCGGCGCCAGACGAAGGTTCCGAGCTCGTCGAGGCGCAGGCGCTTGACCCCGGTCAGGGCGGAGATGCGCCGGAGCAGGCCCTTGACGCCACCCCCCGGAGGCATCGGCCGCTCGAGGACGATCCGCCCGTCACGCTCCGTCCACTCCGCCAGGCGCACCGGACGGAGACGAGAGAGGTCCTGCTCCGAGCTCGATTCGCTAGTCAATCTTCGTGGCGGGCATCCCGCCTTCCTTCATCTTCTTGAGCGGCAGCCAGGCGAGCAGATAGACCAGCACCGGGTAGATGATCAGGCCCAGCCAGAAGAACGGTCCGATGCTCGGGGTCACCGCCTGGCGTAGCCGGGTCAGGGTGGGCATGAACCCGGCGCCCAGCACCAGAAACGCCAGGATCACCGCCATCAAGGCTTCTCCCGCGATGAACCCGGACGACAGGAGCACCCCCATGTTCTCCGCTCGCACCCGCTCCTCCGGGTTGGCCTGGGCGCGGTCGAGCCGCTTCTCGAAGATCCACTTGATCACCCCGCCCACGAAGATCGCGGCGGTGGAGAAGAAGGGCAGGTACATGCCCACGGCGACCAGCATCGGAGAGGGCGCCTTGATCAGGATCAGCCCCAAGGCGAAGAACATGCCCACGATCACCAGCGGCCAGGCCATCTGGCCACCCACGATGCCCTTGGCCATCAGGGCCATGAGACCGGCCTGGGGTGCCGGCAGATCGGGCGAGCCGATGTGGTACACGCGGTCCAGGGCGGCCAGCGGCAGCGCCAGCACGGCGGCGGCCGCGATGACCCCCAAGATCTCGGCGATCTCCATCTTCCAGGGCGTGCCGCCCAGGATGTGGCCCACCTTGAGGTCCTGCATCATGTCGCCGGCGATGCCGGCCGCGCAGCAGACGATCCCCGCCACCCCCAGCACGGCCTCCACCCCCCGGACGTCGGTCAGGCCGATCGCCACCATGAGGACGGCCGAGATCAAGAGCGCCGAGAGGGTGAGCCCCGAGATCGGGTTGTTCGAGCTGCCGATCAGGCCCACCAGGTAGCCGGCGACCGCGGCGAACAAGAAGCCGAGGACGATCATGACGACGGTCAGGATGATCGACCCCGCGTAGTCGTGGGCGAAGTACTGGTAGAGGAGGAAGACCGGCACCGCCAGCAGGGCGATCGTGGCGAAGACCTTCTTGACGTTGAGGTCGCGCTCCGTGCGCTCGGCGGCCGCGCCACCCGCGGCCATGGCGCCGAAGTCCTTGAACGCCTTGCCAATGCCGTCGATGAGCGACGTACGCAGATTCCACAGGGTGTAGAAGGCGGCCACGATCATCGTGCCCACGGCGAGCGGCCGGACCTGCCGCGACCAGACCTCGTAGGCGAGATCGGTCATGGAGTGGCCGGCCCCGACGCTGGCGGCGAGGGCCGGATTGAGGAAGAGCGCCAGCGGCACCAGGAGCAGCCAGCCGAGGACCGCGCCGGCGAAGAGGACCGCCGAGATCCGGAAGCCCACGATGAAGCCCACCCCCATGAGCGCCGGCGAGGCCGCCGGGGTCTCGAGCAGCAGCCCGCCCGAGTACTTCGCAGGCTGCCCGAACATCTGGATCGTCGAGGAGCCCAGGCTCTTGAACCGGTTGGTGTAGTCGAGGACGAGATGGATGCCGTTGGAGTTCTTGAACAGCTCCCAGAGCGCCGCGAGGCCCATGGCACCGAACACGTACTTGGCACCGGTCGCCCCGCCCTGGCCCGCCTTGACGATCTCGGCGGCGGCCACGCTCTCGG
>CAZIIB010000703.1:0-2580 GCA_964539125.1 uncultured Thermoanaerobaculia bacterium
TCCAACGCAGGAAAGACGTCGACCGATCGAGAGATTCCAGTAACGGGGGTGAAGATGATCTCTTCAGCCGAAGCCCGCTCGAAGACGGCGGCGGCTGCGGCCGGACCATCTGGTTCGATCTCTCGGGCGTCCAGGAAGCACCGCGAGTAGGGTGCAACGCTCTGAGCGAGCTTCGCAAAGGCCGTGTCGAGATGCTTCTCGACAGTGGGCGCCTTGTCCGGCTTCCGCTCGACGATTTCCAACAGAGGTGTGAGATGGCGCCTCGCCGTGGGTGCAATCTCTGTCAATGCCCTCTTCTCGCCGCGTTTCACCTTCAGGATGGGCACGTAGTGTGAACGACCGAAGCTCATCGTTCAGCTCCTTAGGGAGGTTGCCAGAGGATCAGTGGAAAGACCTTCTCCATCAAGTCGTTCAAGTACGAGCTCAGGCCCTCTTCGGGATCTGTGTCTTCAGATGAGAAGCACGCCCTGACCCCTGTGTCCAGATCTACCAACGGTTGGATCCGCTTCCGAACCAAGTCGCTTCCGAGAGACCGGCAGAGCTCCAAGAGGACGGCCTCCAGCGCGACGATCTTGCCCTCCAACGCCTCCCGGTGATCCTCGAGTTCCTTCAGCGCCTCAAGAGCCCGCTTGTCCCCGGAGACGATCATGGCTCCCGACTCGGCTGCCGCGGCGAAGATCAGAGCTTCTCCGGGATCGATCGCCTGGACTGGCACGAGCGGGTCCAGCCAGATGGAGCTGCTGGGCTCGGTGATACTGGGCAGTCTCTCGGCAACCCGAAGCATGGCGTCGCTGGCTTCTCCACCGTACCGCCGGCGAAGTCCTCCACGTCGGAGCATATGCGGTAGCGCGGGCAACCTCCTGCATTCCTCAAGCTCAGCACCGAGCGCTTGCGCCGCCTCTCGCAGGAGATCCGAAACTACCAGCTTGCAGAAAGCGTCACTGTCAATCAGCAGCGTCATCCGACTCCAAGTCGCCATGGACACACCGGAGCAGAGCCCGGTCCGTCTCGGCGGCGGACTCGAGATCTACATGGCGGTCAAAATGCTCGCGGAGCTTGCGCCTCGCACCCGAGCCGCGGTAGAGCGCCTTCACCGCCATGGTGGCAGCTGAGTAGTCGCCCGTCTCGGCAGCCCAGGCGAAAAGGAGCGTGCTGGCGTCGGCTCCTGTCTCGCTCTCGAGCTCGGCCGCATGGGTCGCGAGCTCCTTGAAGTCGCCCCCGTTGAGCGGAGGGATCGGGTTCTTCCCAACGAGCACGCGAGTGGCGTAGCGGTCCGCTGCGCGCTCGATTTCGGTCTCGTCGACAATGAGATCCTCTTCGTCGACGACCGGCTGATCGCGACTGCAATCTCCAGCGGCGATGTGACCCGCCTCGTGCGCCACGAAAAAGGCGACCCGCCCCGGCTCATCATGCTTGTGCCCCAACAGAATCACCGGATGGCCCTCGACGATGCAGGCCAGCCCCTGAAAGCTGGGAGCCGGGAGTACATCCACAGGGACGACGGCAATCCCGCGCTGCCAGAGATCGGTGAGAATGTCATCGAGCGTCACCGTTCCAGCTGGGTTCCGGAGCTCCCGGCGCCAGTCCAATCCGTCCGCGGGGAGATCCGCGCCACTCGGCTCGTGGTCTCGAAGGCTCCGGACGACGGCGGTGGCGATCTGGAGGGCGGAGTGAATTGCTGGACCAAGCCTGTCGAGGTCCACGCTACGAACACGTCGAAGCTGTGCTCCCGCATAGCTGGGTGCGGCGAGCTGCTCACCTGGGTTTCTCACCTGGGAGACCGGACTACCGAGGAAGCGTGCTATCCGCAGCTCGATCTCCGGCAGAAGCTCGACATCGGCAGCACATTCGTCCCTCCACCAGTCCGGCAGAATCGCGGACTGTACGAACCGCTTGTCGAATCCGGCGTGGGATAGCCGTCGCACGAGGTTGCTAAAGGTGGGCTGGGTCAGAGCTGGCCTCCTTTCGCCGGGCAGGTACTCGGCATGGAGTTCTCGAAGCGAGGATGGCTCGGTGTGCTGGAGAGGGTTCCTAGACGCAGGTTCATTAAGCATCGCCCCGGCCGGTACCGGAGATCCCTGAGACCGTGCATCCTGATGATAGCGGCTTCAGGCCCCCAGGCCTGTGGACACGGATCACGACGAACTCCCCCTTCGCCTCATCCGGGTCACGTTGTCCGTTTCGAGCCCGAGGGAGGGGGCATGCTTCCGGGCCTCTTCGGCCCGCCAGGACTCGGCGAGGTGGCCGTAGTGCTTCTCCACCATGCGGGTGGTCGAGTGGCCGAGTTGCTTCGCCAGGGCCACCAGGGAGCCGCCGCTCATGAGATAGAGGCTCGCGTAGGTGTGCCGGAGCTGGTGGAAGCCCAACGGCTCGATCCCGGCCGTCTCGCAGGCTTCCTGCATGATCCGGTAGTGGTGATTCCGGCCCCACGGGGTGCCGTCTTTCTTGAGCAGCAGGTGTCTCTTGGGCTTCCTGCCCGCCGTCAGGCGCTCGAAGAAGGCCAGCCCCTCATCCGCCAGGTAGACGTACCGTGGGGCTCCGCTCTTCGTCTTCGGGAAGTGGACGGCCGAAGCCTCCGGC
>CAZIIB010000704.1:0-2578 GCA_964539125.1 uncultured Thermoanaerobaculia bacterium
GGTCGAGCCGCCGGCCGTCCGCCGGGAGACCCCGGCGCCCGCGGTCGGCGCGCCGGCGCCGGCCGCCGCGCCCGGTGAGCTCACGGCCGGTGCGGCGGTACCCTGCTCCAGCCCCGACGAGTGCGGGCCGAGCGGCCGCCCGCTCTGGCCCGACCGGTCGTTCTGAGCCCGCGCTCGGGCCCAGACCCCGATCCGGACTCGAACCCGACTCGACCTGGCCAGTGCCGGCTCGCGAACTTTCCCGGCTCCGCGGTCACTGAGTCACCGAACATCCAACACCACGAAGCCCCGGGCTCCTGGCGCTCGGCACGGTGAAGCCGCCGCGTCGCGAGATCTCGGGCGGAAAGCGAGGTCAGCATGTTCGGACGTAGACTCCTCCCCTCTCTCCTGGCCCTCGTGGCCGTCGCCAGCCCGGCGCTGCCGGCGTCGGCCGCGGGCGGACCGGCGCCCGGCTTCCGCGCCGTCACGCTCGCCGCGGCCGCGCCCGGACGCCTGCGGCTCACCCTGGCGCCGGCGCTCGGCGCCTCCTGGCGCGAGGTCAACGTGGCGCGCCTGGTGGTGCGCACCGCCGGTCGCCAGCGGCGCGTGCCGGCGGCCGCCCTGCCGGCGTCGGCCGAGCTCGAGATCGCCCGCCCCGCGGGCGGTTGCGCCCTGGTGCTGGCCGACCTGGGACCGGCCTCGGCCATGGGCCGTCCGGACGCCTGGCAGCGGGTGACCCGCGCCAGCAAGCTCGTCATCTGCCCGGCCGCCGGCGCGCCGGGAGCGCGCGAGGCCCGGGTCCGGGCCGGGGCACTCCTCACCGCCGAGACCGGCGGCTTGCTCGAGGTGCAGCCGATCCTCAACCCGGCCACCGTGCGCCCGGGGAGCGATCTCGCGGTGCGCGTGGTGGTGCGGGGCGAGCCGCGGTTGGGAGTCCACGTCACGGCGAGCGGCCCCGGGGGCCGGTCGCTGGACGCCTGGTCGAACCCGCAGGGCCTCGCCACCTTCACGATCCCGGCGAGCGGCCGGTGGACCGTCTGGTTCCGCTACCCGCTGGACGAGGCCGGCCCGGAGGCCGAGGCTGCGCTCGGCTTCGACGTCGAGCCGGCCGCCTTCTGGAACCGACGCCCGGTGAGCGGGGAGGTGCGCTGAAATGACTCGTCGAACGAACCTCCGCCTCTACCTCGGCGCGGTCTCCCTCGTCGCGCTGCTCGCCGCTCCCGCGGCGCACGCCGCCTCCTTCGACACCCCCGTGTGGAACGACCTCGGTCCGGCTCCCGCGGCCGAGACCTTCAACACCGGCCGCATCGCCGGGCTGGCGGTGAGCGCCACCCGACCCGGTACCTACTTCGCCGCCGCCGCCTCCGGCGGCATCTGGCGCACCGAGAGCGGCGGTGAGGTCTGGCAACCGGTGGGCGACGAGCTGCCCACCCTGGCCCTGGGCTCCATCGCCTTCGACCCGCAGGACGAGGAGATCGTCTACGCCGGCTCGGGCGAGGGCCACAACGCCTACCACAGCCTCTACGGCCTGGGCTTCTACAAGTCGACCGACGGCGGGCAGAGCTGGCGGGTGCTCGCGCCGGAGACCTTCTCCGGCCGGGCGATCTCCCGGATCGCCGTCTCGCCGGTGGACTCGAGCTCGGTCTGGGTCACGGTCACCCCGGCCGGGGGCAGCTACGGCAAGTACGAGGGTGCCAAGGGTCACCCGGACCGCGCCGGACCGGTGGGCCTCTTCCACTCCACCGACGGCGGCGAGACCTGGACCCACGTCACCGGCGACCTGCCGGCCATCCCGGCGAGCCAGGTGCTGTTCGATCCCACGGATCCCCAGCACCTCTACGTCTGCTTCAGCGACCCCTTCGGCGACCCGTACAACGGGGTCTACCAGAGCCTCGACGGCGGCGCCACCTTCCAGGAGTTCGCCTTCCTCGGCGCGTACTTCGGCCGCGCGGAGATGGCGATCTCGCCCTCGGACCCCCACCGTCTCTTCCTCCTGACCTCGGCGCCCTTGTACCGGATCTACGACTGGGGCGGGTACTCGCCGTACGGCGGCTACACCCGGGCGATCTACCAGCTCGACGCCAACGCCGACTTCACGAGCTTCGCCTACACCTACCACTACCCTGGCAACATCCAGGCATTCCAGGGCGAGTACGACTCGGCGGTGGTCGTCGACCCCGCCGATCCCGACACGGTCCTGGCGGCGGGGGTCTACGTCGTGCGCTCGAACGACGCCGGGGCGACCTGGGTCGACGTCACGCCTCCGCACCCCGACGTCCACCAGCTCCGCTTCGACGCCGCCGGCCGCCTGGTGGCCGCCACCGACGGCGGCCTCTACCGCTCGGAGGACCTGGGCGACACCTGGGAGGCCCTCGACGACCACCTGGGAACGGTGCAGTTCTACCCCGGCCTGTCCCTCGACCCCGGCGAGCGCGGCCGGATCGCGGGCGGAACCCAGGACAACGGGGTCTTCCTGTCGTCCGACTCGGGCAAGGACTGGCGGCTGGTCCTCCAGGGGGACGGCGGCTACACGGCCTTCACCCCGGCGGACCCGGACGTCCTGTTCATCGAGTACCATGGGCCCGGCAACCTCTTCCGC
>CAZIIB010000705.1:0-2575 GCA_964539125.1 uncultured Thermoanaerobaculia bacterium
GGTAGAGGGGATAGCCTTCCAGGTGGAAGAGGTCCTCGGCGAACTTCGGGAGCTGTCCGGTGCCCAGGAGCGAGTCGGCGTTGACGATGAAGGGGGGCAGCACCTCGGTGTAGCCGTGCTCACCGGTGTGGAGGTCGAGCATGAAGGAGATGAGGGCGCGCTCGAGCCGGGCGCCGGCACCGAAGTAGGCGGTGAATCGGGCGCCGGCCACCTTGGCGCCGCGCTCGAAGTCGAGGATGCCCAGCTCGGGCCCCAGGTCCCAGTGGGCCTTGGGCTGGAAGTCGAAGTCCCGGGGCTCGCCCACCAGGCGCTCGACCCGGTTGGCGGCCTCGTCCTTGCCCTCGGGGACGCTCTCGTGGGGCAGGTTGGGGATCGAGAGCTCCGCGGCGGCAAGCCCTTCGTCCACCTCGGCGAGACGGCGGTCGAGCCCTTCGATCTCGCCCTTGAGCCGGGAGACCGCCGCGATCTCCTCCTCCGCGGAGCCCCCCTGGCGCTTGATCTGGCCGATCCGCTGGCTCGCCTCGTTGCGCCGGCGCTTCCCTTCCTCCGCCTCGACCAGCAGGGCGCGGCGCTCCTCGTCGAGGCGAGTCCACGTGGTGAGGAGATCGGGCTCGGCGCCGCGGGCGGCGAGGCCCCGGCGGACGCGTTCGGGATCGTTCCTCAAGAGCTCGCGGGCCAGCATGGGGGCGAAGTCTAGCAGCCCGCCGGCCGGGCCCCGCACACCCCGCGGGGCGGGCCTTCCCCCGGCGCGCGCGGGGCCGGCGCAGGGCGCGACGCCCGGGCTCCCGAGCGCGTACACCACGGCAGACGCCCGATGTCGGTCAAACGATAGAATCCGGCTCAACCGCCGGACGTTTCATGCCCCGATCGCCTCTCGACTCCCCGACGACGGCCCACCTCGCCCTGCGCCTGAGCGCACCCTTCGCCGGCGTCCTGGCGATGGTGTCGCTGGCCGTCTTCCAGGTCGACCGGATGGCGGCGGCCGAGACCGCGTACCTGGCGCTCGCCGCCGGGGCCGTTCTGGTGGCCGCGGCCGGGATCGCGTCCCGAAGCGGCGCGTACGGCTGGCTGGGCACGGCGCTCGTGGCGGCCGCCGTGTGGGCGCTGCCCGCCGGGCCGGCGCGGGGGGCGGTGGCCCTCACCTTGGCCGCCGGCACGCTGGCGGTGGCGGCCTTCGGGCGCCGCGGCCCCGATCCGGTGCGAGAGCTCCTGGCACCGGGAACCGCGGTGGCCCTGGCGGTGGGGCTCCAGGCCCTGCTGCGCGGCGGCGAGCTCCTGGTGATCGGCTCGACCGCCCGGACGGCGATCGTCTTCGTCGCGTTCCCGGTGGCGGGGGCCGCGGCGGTGATCGCCCTCGGCCAGCTCCAGGGGCGACCGCGGGCGCTCCTGTCCGCGGCGGCCGTCCTCGCCCTGGGGCCCGGCTTCCGGCCCGCCACGCTCACCGCCCTCGTCGCCCTGCTGGCCGCGCCGGTCGTTCTGGGGCGAGTGGGGGATCGGGGACCGGCCTGGGCGAGCCGGCCGGCGTCGCGCCTCGCGGCCCTGATCCTGTTGGCGGCGCCCTTCGCCTGGGACCCGCGGGCGGCGGGGGTCGCCACCGCCGCGGGGCTCGCCCTGGCGTTCGCACCCGGGCCGGAGACCCCGCGGGAGACCGGCTCCGCCCGTCCCCTTCGCGGGAGCTGGGTACCCGCCCTGGTCGGTGCGCTGGCCCTCGGGGCGACGATGCTCGCTCCCGGCCGGGGAGCGGCGGAGAGTCTCGAGCTCGCCGCCCTGGTGCCTCTGGCGGTGCCGCTCCTGGCGCTCGCGGGGGGCCGGCGGTGGGGAGTGGCCCTGGCCGCCCTCGCCCTCGCGCTCGCCGCCGGCCGGGCGGTGACCGTCGAGGGGGCCCTCGGCGCGCCCGGCGCCCTGGCCGCCTTCGCCCTCCCCGCCTCGCCCGCCTCGTGGCGGCCGGCGGTCACGGTCCAGGCGGCGTGGTCCTGCGCCCTGCTCGCTCTCGCCGCCCTCCTCGGCGCCTATCCCTGGGTCCGGACGAATCCCCTTCCCGCCGCATTTCGCCTCCTGCGGCTCCCGGTCACCTGGTGGAGCGCGCTCGCGGTGATGGCGGCCGCGGCGCTCCTGGTCGCGGCGGCGGGTCTGGCCCGGCGCCGGGGCGGGGAGAGCCCGTCCGGGGAGCCGCCCCGCTGGCGTCCCGCGCTGGCCGGAGCCACGGCCGCCCTCGTGTTCGCGCTCCTGATCGCGGGCCTGCCGGCGGCCGGCTCGCCGCTCCTCGCCGACGAAGCGCTGGTGCTCGATCGCCAGCACCCCGAGTGGACGAGCCGCTTGCCGTCCTCGGCGCAGGCCGCGGGCCGGCGGGCGGCCGCGGTGGTCCTGGACTCGGCGCTCGCCAACGCCGCCGGCCTGGCCCGCGGCACCCCCGTGGCCACCGTCCGCCTGCGGACGCCGCGGGGCGCGGACCGGGTCTGGACCCTCCGGCTGGGCGAGGAGACCGGGGAGTGGGCCGCCGGCCGGCCCGACCTGGCCTCCACCCGGGCCGCCTCGCCCGAGCCCTGGATCTCCTGGATCGCCGCCGACGGCGTCT
>CAZIIB010000706.1:0-2567 GCA_964539125.1 uncultured Thermoanaerobaculia bacterium
CTCCGCGAGCGCAGGAGGGAGAGCTCGATCCAGGATCCCGCCTCCTGGCCCCTCCAAGAGGCGCCCGAGAACGAAGATCCCGATGACGAGCGGATGGCCTGTCTCAATGAATGTCTGGCGGCCCTTCCGCCCGAGAGCCGCGAGCTGATCCTGACCTACCACGAGGGCGAGCGGCGGGAACGGATCGAGAACCGCAAGGCGATGGCGGAACGCCTGGGAATCCCTCTCAACGCGCTCCGAATCCGGGTCCACCGGGTCCGCTCGAAGCTCGAACGCTGCGTCCGTCAGCGGTGGGAAGCCTCGGGGGGGACGAAATAGTTTCGCACTCCGTGCCAATCTTAAGTGGAGGCGGACGACACCGTCTCCCGATCGGCGGGCGTGAGACCCGCCGGGCCGCAGGAACCTCAGGAGAGGTCCGATGACGGAAACCGACACCGATACGATCGCCCGGCACCTCCTCGGCCAACTCGCGGAGGCCGACGCCGACCGCCTGGAAGCCCGCCTCCTGGCCGAGCCGGAGCTGTTCCGAACGGCCGAGACCGTGGAAGACGATCTGGTCGACCGCTACGCCCGGGGCGAGATGAACGGGGAGGAGCGCGCACAGTTCGAACGATATCTCCTGGGCGCCGAGCGAATCCGGGAGCGGGTCGCCTTCGCCCGCGCCCTGGCCTCGTGCACCGAGACCCGCCGGGAAGCGGCCTACCCCGGAGCGGGGGTCGTGGTGGCCCACCGCACCCGGCGTCTCTGGGCCTCGCCTCGCCTCGCCTGGGCGGCCGCGCTGATCCTCGCGCTCGGCGCCGGCTGGGCGACCTCGGGAGTCTTGCGCCTGCGCTCCGATCTCGGCCGCACGCGGAGCGAGCTCACCGCGTCCCGCGCCGCGACGGAGCAGGCTCGGGGCCGCGCCGATGCCCTGGAGCACGCCGCCGCCCGAGCGACGATCTCCAAGAACGATCTGCGGAAGCAGGTCGAAGCCCAGCGCGCGGCCGCCAAGAGCGCTGCGGAGCGGATCGCCGAGCTCGAGAAGCGGCAGCTCTCAGGTACCGACGTGCGGGTCCGGAGGCCGGTCGACCAGGGGAAGAAGGTCGAGAGCGCGCTGCAGCGGGCGACCCTATTCCTGACCCTGGCCACTCGGGGCCCATCGCACCCCGAAACGCTGCGACTCGGCGCCGCCAGCGAAGTGGAGCTTCAGCTCGACCTGGGAGAGCAGCGTCCCTCGGAGAAGCTCATCGCGATCGTCAGGCGGGGTGGCCAGCCCATCTGGCGGGAGAGCGGCCTCGACGTGGAGAGCGTCGAGAGCGAGACCATGGTGAGTCTCGTCCTGCCCCGCCAGAGCCTCGCAGAGGGCCGCTATTCCGTAGAGCTCCAGGCAAGAACCGATGATCACGAGGTTCAAAGAGTTGGAGCCTACGACTTCGAGATTGCTCCTTGAGCTTCGCGTCCGGGTTCTCGGCTCCAGGGGAGCTCATCCGGACGCCGCTTGTCCTATCACAGTGAAACATGATAAGAAGGGGACGCCTGAGAGATGGGAGGCCAAGAATGCCTACTCCACAAGATCCGGAACAGGATCCCCTCGACAAGCCCGGAGCGACAGCGGAAGAGAGCCCGACACCGAGCAGCCCGCTAAGCGAGGAAGAACCGTCTGATTCCGAATCGACGGATCCCGCTTCGACCGAGGAGCCCTCGCCGACTGGCTGACTAGGGGCGGATCCGAATCGAAGCTACCAGCGGGTCATGACGCTCTGGAGCCATCGGCTCCACGGGTCGGAGAACTGAGCCGGTGTCCCTTGACTCGGCGTGTTTCTCCAGAGCGGGGGGCGTTGCCTTCGAAGAATCAAGTGGCTCTTCTCGCTTTTGTTTTCTTATTCTAATTACAATACCCCTCCCTCGGTCATCTTCCGGGGATCGAGGGCCTCGTCGAGCTCCTCGGCCGGGAGCACACCCTTCTCCTTCGCCAGCTCGCGCACTGTCCGACCGCTCTTCCACGACTCCTTGGCGATCTCGGCCGCCCGGTCGTAGCCGATCTTGGGCGCCAGCGAGGTGACGAGGGCCAGCGACTTCTCCACCAGCTCGGCGCAGCGCTCGCGCCGGGCCGTGATGCCGTCGACGCAGCGCTCGGCCAGCAGCCGGGAAACGTTCGCCAGGATGTCGACCGACTGGAGCAGGTTGTAGGCGATCACCGGCATCATCACGTTGAGCTCGAAGTTGCCCGCCATCCCGCCGACGGTGATGGCGGCGTCGTTGCCTACCACCTGGGCGGCCACCATGACCACCGACTCGGGGATCACCGGGTTCACCTTTCCGGGCATGATCGAGCTGCCCGGCTGGAGGCTCGGGATCTCGATCTCCCCGATGCCGCAGCGCGGGCCCGAGGCCAGGAAGCGGATGTCGTTGGCGATCTTGGTCAGTGAGGCGGCGATGGTCTTCAACGCTCCAGAGGCCTCGACGCAGGCGTCCTTGGCGGCCAGGGCCTCGAACTTGTTGGGCGCCGGCACGAAGGGATGCCCGGTCGCCTCGGCGATCTTCCGGATCACCGCCTCGGCGAAGCCGGGAGCGGCGTTGAGCCCCGT
>CAZIIB010000707.1:0-2563 GCA_964539125.1 uncultured Thermoanaerobaculia bacterium
CGGCGTGGCGCCCGAGTGCGTGGTCACCGCCACCGGCACCTCCATGGCCAACCACCTGGCCATGGCCACCCTCCTCGCTCCCGGCGACGACGTGCTCGTCGAGCGCCCCACCTACTCGCTCCTGGTCGACGTCGCCCGCTACCTCGGCGCGACCGTCCGGCGCTTCGACCGCCGGCACGAGGAGGACTTCCGGGTCGATCCCGAGGCGGTCGAGCGGGCGATGACCCCGGCGACCCGCCTGATCGTGCTGACCAACCTCCACAACCCGAGCGGCGTGCGGACCCCGGAGGAGACCCTCCGCCGGGTGGCCGGGCTCGCCCGGGAGCGGGGAGCCCGGGTCCTGATCGACGAGGTCTACCTCGAGGCCTGCTTCGACCCGGTGGCGCGCTCGGCGGTGCACCTGGGCGACGAGATCGTGGCCACCGGCAGCCTGACCAAGGCGTACGGGCTCTCGGGGCTGCGCTGCGGCTGGGTGCTCGCGCCGCCGGCGCTGGCGGAGCGGATGTGGCGCCTGGACGACCTCTTCGGTGCCAACGCCGCCCACCCCGCCGAGCGCCTCTCGGTGGTCGCCCTCGACCACCTGGGCTCGATCGCCGCCGCGGCCGAGGAGCGGCTCGCCGGCCTCGCCCGCGCGCTCGGCGAAGTCGGCTGAGGGCTCGTGAAGCGATCTCCGCCCTACTGCGGGCGCTTCCACATCACCCCGCGCTGCGTTGCGGCTCCTCGACAGAGCGCTGCCATGCCTGCGTCGCCGCGCCTGGAGAGGGGCGCGCGGAAGGCGCCCTCGCTACGGCCGGAGATTCGTTCACGAACCCTCAGCCGACCTGGCGGTTTCGGACTCCAGGCCGGAGGAAGGCACCGCCCTGCGATAGGCTCGACCGGTCCCGATGGAGCCCCCCGTGCGCCTGGTCGTCACTCTCGTCCTCTGCTTTGTGCTGAGCGGCGCCCTGATCGCGGCGGCGGCCGCCCAGCCACCCGCGGCCCCGCCTCCTTCCGCGCTCTCCGTGGATGCCCTGGTCCAGGGCACCGAGCAAGCGCTGGCCGCCGGCGACACGAGCCGGGCGGTGGAGCTCTCCGGCCAGGCCCTCGCCACCGATCCGGGCTCGGCCCGGCTCCAGGCCCTCGCGGGGCGGTCCCTGGCGCTCGCGGAGCGCTTCGGCGAAGCCGCTGAGCACCTGGGGCGAGCGGTCGAGCTGGGAGCCGGCGACGTTCGGACCCTCCTCTACTACGGCTCGGCGCTCTGGGAGAGCGGCCAGGTCGCGGCCGCCGAGGAGCCCCTCGAGCGGGCCGCCGAGGCCGCGCGCGGCACCCCGGCCGAGTTTCTCGTCGAGCATCAGCTCGGCCGGCTCCGCCTCTTCGCCGGCAAGCCGAAGGAGGCGATCGCCCCGCTCCAGCGGGCGGTCGAGCTCGCGCCACGAGCCGCCGACGCGCAGCTCGACCTGGCGCGGGCCTTGGGCGCGGCCGGTGAGACCGAGGCGGCGATCGACGCCTTCCGGCGGGCGGTCGAGCTCGCGCCGGACAGCCACCATGCGCGCTGGGGCCTGGCGCAAGCCCTGGCCCGCGCGGGCCGCAAGGACGAGGCCTCCCGCGAGCTGGAGGTGTACCGGCGGCTCTACTCCGCCTTCCAGGAGCACACCACCCGGACCCTGCGCCAGCAGGCGGAGCTCGATCGCGGATGGCACCTCCTCGGCTCGGGGGACCCCCAGGGAGCGGAGAAGGTCTTCGCGGCCCTCGACCCGGGGGTCGAGTCCCTCCTCGGGCTCGCCCGGGCGCGGGCGGTCCAGGGTCACCACGACGGTGCCGTGGAGGCCCTCGAGCGCGCTGTCGCTCTGGCTCCCGACCGCCAGGACCTGCGGCGGATCCTCGCCCAAGAACGCCTCGCGGCGCAGGGATCGGCCCCGCCGCCCACCCCGGACGGGAGCCTCCGGTGAGCGGCGGCTGGCGCCCGATCGCACTCTGGGCCGCGCTCCTGACCCCGCTCTGGACCGCCGCTCCGATCCCCGCCACGGCGACGGCGGCCGCCGATCCGGCGACCTCCCCGGCCTGCCGCCTCCGTGACGTCGCCCGGAGCTCCGGCCTCACCTTCGTCCTCGACCGCGGGACCTCGCCCGAACGGCATCTCGCCGAGACCATGGGCGCCGGCGTCGCCTGGCTCGACTACGACGGCGACGGTTGGGAGGACCTCTACGTCGTCCAGTCCGGCCACTTTCCGCCCGACGGGGGCGAGCGCTCCACCAACCGCCTCTACCGCAACCTGGGACCCGATCCGGCAAAGGGTCCGGGGGGCGGGGTCCGGTTCGAGGACGTCACCGCCGTGGCCGGCGTCGGCGACCGGGGGTACGGCCAGGGGGTGACGGCGGCCGACGTCGACGGCGACGGCGATCCGGACCTCTACGTCACCAACTACGGGCCGGACGTCTTCTACCGCAACCGTGGGGACGGGACGTTCGAGGACGCGACCGCCGCCGCCGGCCTCGCCCTCGCCGGCGGCGGCGCGGCGGCGGCCGGCGCCGACGCCGACGGCGACGGCGACCAGGCCGACCACGAGAGCCGCTCCGAGGTCTCC
>CAZIIB010000708.1:0-2558 GCA_964539125.1 uncultured Thermoanaerobaculia bacterium
CGAGGTACCAGTAACTATTGCGTGCGTCGCTGTGCCCGAGGTAGGTCGTGAGAGCCACCATATGGCGAGAGACGCTCTGGTAGTCCGTCGGTGTCAATGATCACCCCAATCGAGCCATTCCGGGATCGCCTTATTGGAGCCACCCTGGGATCGGTCTAATCGAGCCACGCCAGGATCGCCCTAATCGGGCCACCTGAGGATCGGTCTAATCGAGCCACCCCGGCGCCGGTTTTCTCTTCGAACTTACCGAGTCACCTCCCGTATCGTTACCGCACTTTTGGATGTGGAGAGAGAACGGGATGGCCAAACGGAGGTTCGAGATGTTTCACTATCGTCAAGCCCTGGTGCGGATGCGCCTGGGGGATTCCGATCGACAGATCGCCAAGTCAGGACTGATGGGTCGGCATGTTGCCGGCACCGTGCGCAAAGAAGCTTCCGTACGGGGCTGGTTAGACACCGCCCAGGTTCTGCCACCGGATGAAGAGCTGGCCGCCGTATTTGCTGCAGCTAAAAAACAGCGAGCCCGCCAAACGTCAAGCCTGGAACCACACCGCAAACAAATCACGAAGTGGTTCGAGGACGGTGTACAAGGCACCACCATTCACGGTGCACTGAAACGTCGCCACGGCTTCTCCGGTAGTTACTCGTCGGTGCGGCGCTTTGTGCAGGGCCTAGCCGACACAACACCGCGCATGACCACGGTGCTTGAGTTCGCACCAGGCGATGCGGCGCAAGTAGACTTCGGTCAAGGACCTAAGATCACCGACACGCACACCGGTGAACAGTTCAAGACCTGGTTTTTCATTATGACGCTCGCCTGGAGTCGCCACCAGTACGCAGAGCTCGTGCGCGATCAATCGGTCGAGACCTGGTTGGGCTGTCACCGGCGTGCCTTTGAACACTTTGGTGGTGTGCCGGCGCGTATTATTATTGACAATCCCAAGTGCGCGATCACCAAAGCGTGCTACTACGACCCACAAGTGCAACGTAGCTATGCCGATTATGCGGAGGGTTATGAATTCCTGATTTCCCCGTGTCCGGTGGCCGATCCACAGAAAAAAGGACGCGTTGAATCGGGCGTCAAATACGCCAAAAACAACTTCATGCCGCTGCGCGAATTCCGCGATCTTGTTGACGCCAACGCACAGCTCGGTCAATGGGTCATGGTGGAAGCGGGTAACCGCATTCACGGCACAACCCGCACACCGCCGCTGACGCGTTTCACTGATACGGAGCGTGAGATGCTCAAGCCTTTGCCATCGACACCGCCAGTGTGTGCACGATGGGCGAAGGCGAAAGTACATCCCGATTGCCACGTACAAGTTGACAAGTGTCGCTACTCGGCACCCTGGCGACTCGTGGGCCAAACACTCGATGTCCGGCTCTGTGAAACCACCGTGCGGCTCTATCTTGATCACGAACTAAAAGCGATTCATCCACGCCGGCGAGGTCCTGGCGCTCGCCACACGATCGACGAGCACATGCCGCCGGATGCCGTGGCCTTTAAAATGCGCACCCCGCAATGGTGCCTGAAGCAGGCCGAAGCGGCCGGCCCCCACTGCCATCGACTGGTCGAACGACTGTTCGCACACCGGGTGCTGGACAAACTACGAGCCGCGCAGGGCGTGATCAATCTGATCAAACGGTATGGGCCCGAGCGTACCGATGCCGCCTGCCAACGGGCACTGCACTTCGATAACGTACAGTACCGCAGCGTACGCATCATTCTGGAAAACTCACTCGATCAAGTCATCGATACCGAGCAAGCGTTCGACTCCCTGTCCGATGCTTACACCGGCGGTGGCAAGTTCGGGCGTGACACCAAAAAACTGTTCACCCCGCACTGACGGCCGTGCGTTGCATCGACCCGTTGCTGCCAATGGCCGTGTTTCAGCAACAACCCATTGACTGACAAGGTCAACAACTTAACCAAAGGACATTCATTATGACCACCATGACACCACTACCAGAACTCACGCCTATCCTGAAGCAGCTGCGTCTGTCGGGACTCCTGGAGAGCATTGAGACGCGCAATCGAGAAGCCATTGAAAACAAGCTGACGTACCCGGAGTTCTTGGCACTGATGATACAGGACGAAGCCGCACGACGTGACCAGAAGAAGTACGATATGCGTTTACGCCGTTCGGGCTTTCGTGGCGACAAAACACTTGAGGGCTTTGACTTCGACTTCAATCCCGGTATCAATCAACAACTGATTAACGATCTCGCCCGATGCGGCTTTGTTAATGAAAAAGTAGCGTTATTGATCGTCGGACCCTGCGGCACGGGCAAGAGCCATCTGGCACAAGCCATCGGTCACTGTGCAGTGCGCGCAGGGATCGACGTGATGTTCTCCACGCAGTCGAACCTGCTGTCGCAAATCAATGCCGCACGGGCGACCGGCAATATTGAGCGCAAGATGCAAACCCTTATCCGAGTGCCACTGTTGATCATTGATGATTTTGGACTCAAGCCATTCAAGTCAGGCCAAGATGAAGATTTCCACGACTTGATCGGTGAACGTTACGAGCGAGCAGCGACCATTATCACCAGCAACC
>CAZIIB010000709.1:0-2543 GCA_964539125.1 uncultured Thermoanaerobaculia bacterium
TTGCCCCGGAGCGTACCGCGTGGGTGCGCTCCAAGGGGGCCTCGAATCAGTATCCTGGCACATGGGTAACACTCTCGCGGCCTGGTGAGTGGGGGCTGTGGCGCTCGGGAGGGCGGCCGGAGAGGCCGTCCCGATCGCGTGGTGGTCATAGCCATTCTGTGCCCGGGCTTCGGGCTGCGCTTGGGCGTGGCCGCGGGGAACCGATGGTGCTCCCCGACAGCGTCGAGATCGACCTGCGGAGCGCCGCCGGTCCGGAAGATCCAGGCGGAGCGCGAGACGGCGCGCTCGAGTACAGACGTAGACTATAATTCTGGTCGAACTTCTGGTCGAAGGAGCCGCCATGCCCACCGTCACCCTCACAGAAGCCAAGACTCGGCTCGCCCGGCTGCTCGCCGAAGTGGAGGAGCTCGGGGATCGCTTCCTCATCACTCGTTCTGGACGTCCCGCCGGCGTCTTGCTCTCGGTGGACGAGTACGAGGGTCTGCTCGAGACCTTGGAGATCCTCTCCGACCCGGACCTCGCGGCGGCCGTGCGCTCCGGGCTGGAAGACGTCGAGGCGGGGCGCGTGGTGAGCCACGAAGAGGTGTGGGGTGCGGTGGACGCTCCGGTACACCGCTAGCGCGGCTCGCGCCATCCGGAAGCTCGACCCTCAGGTGCGGAATCGGGTCCGGAAGGCGACGGAGACCCTGGCCGAGGACCCCCTGCGCGGCAAACCGCTCCAGCTCGATCTCAAGGGGCTCCGGTCGTGGCGCACCGGGGACTTTCGGATCATCTACCGGGTGGTCGAGGACCAGATCGAGGTCCTGGTCGTCGCGGTCGGCCATCGGCGCGAGGTCTACGACCAGGTCCGCCGGCGGCTGCGCTGAAGGCTTACGAGGGAAAGTGCTCGATCTCGACGCTGAGACCGCCGTTGTTTCCCGCGGCTCGTGCCAGCCGGCCGTCGCACGTCAACAGGACCGCTCCGAGGGCCTCCGCCAGGGCGAGGTAGACCGCGTCGTAGGCCGTGAAGCTCTCCCGCAGCGCCCAGACTCGCTCGAGGAGCGGCTCATGGGGATAGCGCTCGATCGCCAGGTCCCCCAGGTCGGTCAGGGCCTCGCGGCCTCTGGCTTCGTCGATCTGCCCGGTGAGGGCGTACCGGCGCAGAACCTGGAGGACCTCCACGTCCAAGAGAAACGGGGCGTGCAGGGTCTCGGCGGGGTCGAACAGGCGGTCGGTGATGGCCGGCGCCGCCGAGGTCTGGAGAAGAACCTCCAGCAGCACCGAGGCATCGACCACGATCACCGGCGGGCCCGCTCCTCGGCGAGGACCTGCGCCGGGGAGGGATGCGGCTCCACGGGGCGCCGGCCGGCGATCGCCCGGCGCAGCTCCTCCGGCGTCGGGCGCTCCGCCGTGCGCCGGAGCTCGCGCAGCACGTAGTCCGAGAGCGACAGCCCCTCGAGGGCCGCGCGGGCCTTGAGGATCCTGTGGAGCGAGTCGGGGACGTTGCGCACCTGGAGCATCTTGGGCATGCAGACACGCTAGTTGCATGTGGGGCACATGTCAATCGACGTTCCCCATGGGAGCGCAAGAGTACCTGCCGGCCCAGCCAGAGCTTGCGGCCCGCGCCAGCTCCCCTTCGTCGTCGTTCCGAGAGGAGGCTCACGCGGGCCGCGAACCGATGTCGAGGGACATCGGCGAGCAGGGCGCTACCCGCTCTGTGCCTCTCCTTGCCCAGCCTCCTCCCGGATCTCGACCGCCAGTCGCTGCACTCTCCCTGCCCAGCCCCGGGCCGCCCGGCAGAGGTCGAGCTCTTCCGGGGAGCGGTGGACCTCGAGAGGCGGGCGGCCCATGCCCTCGAGGAGCTCGGCGAGATGCTCGAGGTCCCTGGCGACCGCGGAGGCGTCAGAGCGTAGGCCGGGGAGCCCGCGGCTCTCCTCACCGACCCAGTAGAAGGTCTCGACGGCCAGGGTGTGGAGGAAGTCGCCCATGAGGCGCAGGACGTCCACGTGCACGGGCTCGCGGAAGCCGGCGAGGAAGCTCTCGTAGAAGACGGGCTCGACCCTGACCTCGGGGCGATCGGCACCGGAGGTGGCGCTCATCGCCCCGCCTCCCGCAGGAGCTGGACGGCGATCACGCCGGCCCGCCGGAGGGTCTCGTCGGGGATGGAGAGGAGGTAGTGGGCGAAGGGAAGAGGCTGGATGCGGAGGTCGGCGAGGGCGCTGAGGAGGACTGGGAGGGTGTCGCCGCCAGGCGGGATCGGACCGGGGACGGTGCCGATGGGGTGGCCATTCCACAGAAGGTGGAGGCGCCGGTCGGCGTCTTCCTGGAAGCGGAAGCTCGGAGGCCGGTCGGCGAGGGCGAGGGCGGCTGCCGCCAGGTGGGCGAGGTCGGGCGCCTGGAGAGTCAGGCGGGGCCGGCGTTCGCCAGCCGCGAGGCAGGCCCAGCGGGGGTCGCCGGCGCCGTAGAGCTGGACGACCCGCCAGGGGCCGGCGAGGTCGGCTTCGGGGGTGGCGGGAGCGGGCTCGCGGTGGGAGAGCTCGGTGAGGAAGTCGGCCGAGAAGGCG
>CAZIIB010000710.1:0-2542 GCA_964539125.1 uncultured Thermoanaerobaculia bacterium
CACCGTCTGCACCCACGAGAAGCGCCAGGAGATCGACAAAGCGCTCGTTACCGGAACCTCGCACCGGAACGTTGCGGAACAGTTCCGTCTGTCGCCCTCGGCCGTCTACCGCCACAAGCAGGGGCACCTCGCCGCCCGGTTGAAGCGCGCCTTCGACGCCAAGGAGACCCGGAAGGCGGTGGAGCTGGTCCAGCACCGCGTCGAGGAGCAGGCGAAGGAGATCGGCCAGGCCCTCGACGTCGTGCAGCAGCTCCGGGCGATCAACTCGGCCACCCTCCAGGTCCTCCAGAAGGCCCGGGAGTCGGAGAAGCACACCCTGAGTCTTCAAGCCGTGGACCGCATCCACCGGCAGATCGAGTTGCAGGCCCGGTTGCTGGGAGAGTTGCAGGACTCTGGGCCGCAAGTCAACGTCCTCGTGGCCCCGGAATGGCACGAGGTCCGGGTCAACATCCTGGCAGCTCTCACTCCCTATCCCGAGGCGCGCTCGGCCGTCGCCAAGGTGCTCTCCGATGCTCGCGGCTGATCTCTCGCGGGATGTCTCACGGGGCCTTGCCTCTGACCTCTCCAGGGACCTCGCCCAGGACCTCGCCTTCGCCCTGGACCCGGCCCTGGTCGCCCACGAGATGGGTCTCGACCCGGACCCCTGGCAGGAGCGGTTCCTCCGCTCCCCGGGCAAGCGCACCCTCTTGAACGCCTCGCGCCAGTCGGGCAAGTCCACCGTGACCGGCGTCCTGGCCGCCCATCAGGCGCTCTACACGCCGGGCTCGCTCACCCTGCTCCTCTCGCCCTCCCAGCGCCAGTCGCACGAGCTGTTCCGCAAGGCCCTCGACGCCTACCGGGCGATCCCGACCGCCATCCCCATCGTCCAGGAGTCCGCCCTCCGCCTGGAGCTCGCCAACGGCTCCCGGATCGTCTCCCTGCCCGGCAAGGAGGAGACCGTCCGCGGGTTCTCGGGGGTGAGCCTGCTCGCCGTCGACGAGGCCGCCCGGGTGCCTGATCCCCTCTACTACTCGGTCCGCCCGATGCTCGCGGTGTCCGGCGGTCGTCTGGTCGCGCTGTCAACTCCCTTCGGCACCCGCGGCTGGTGGTACGAGGCGTGGGAGTCGGCCGAGCCCTGGGAGCGCTACAAGATCCCGGCCGCCGAGTGTCCCCGGATCTCGCGGGACTTCCTGGACGAGGAGCGCCGCTCGATGGGCGATTGGTGGTACCGCCAAGAGTACGAGTGCGTGTTCCTGGACTCGGAGACCCAGCCGTTCGGTCGGGAGGACGTCGAACGTGCCTTCGCCGAGGAGGTGGAATCGTGGGCGTTGTGATGGGTGCCGCACCCCGATCCCGTCGTGAGTTCTCCGGCTTGTGCGTTGCCGAAACCGAGGATCGCCGTGACGAGAAGGGGAAACGAGTCGTGCATTACGTCGTCCGGTTCCTCGAGCGCATCCCTGCCGGCACGGGGTACCCGGCGATCGCGGCGCGCTTGGCCGAGGTCGGACGGAACGTCGAAGGCAAGACCGGTTCGAGACCCGCGATCTACGTGGACGCGACGGGGCTCGGTCAACCGCTCGTCGACGAGGTGAAGAGGAGCGGGAGCTACAGCCGTGTTCAGCCCGTCTACTTCAACCACGGCGATCGACGGGGCGAGGAGAACGGGGAGGTGAAGCTCGGGAAAGGGTGGTTGGTGTGTCGGGTGCAGATGCTCCTTCAAACCCACCAGCTCCACCTGCCGAAGTCGGCGGAGGCCGAGACGTTGGCCGAAGAGCTGATGGATTACGAGGTCAAGGTGGCGCCCGATGCCAACGAAAGATACGGCGCGTTCCAGGTCGGGACTCGCGACGAGTTGGTGACGGCGCTGGGGTTGGCGGTCCAGAAGCCTCCGAGGACGATCGAGTTCGCGTGGATTCGCCTCTAGGGGTTTGGAGCGGGCGGTGACGGGGGTGGAGGGGATAGCGACGCAGGTGGCGAGAGTAGCGGTGACGGTGGAACGGGTGGCGATACCGGTGACGATGAGGGCGGCGATGAGGGTGACGATCGGAGTGGACGTCGGGCAGAAGAGAGACCCGACCGCCGTGTGTGTCGCCGAGGGTGACGAGCGGGAGGTCGAGGGGAGGGTCGAGGTCCACTACCTGGTGCGGCACCTGGAGCGACTCGCGCTCGGGACCCCGTATCCAGAGGTGGCGGATCGCATCGCCCGGATCAGGGACCGGGTGAGGGCGCGGACCGGCGAGAGCCCGACCATCTACGTTGACGCCACGGGGGTAGGGCAGCCTGTCGTCGATCTCCTCCGAGACCAGGTGCGAAGCGGCGAGGTCGTGCCGGTGTGGTTCACGGCTGGGGATCGGCGGACGGAGACCTGCGAGGATGGCGGCCGGCGGGTGAGCCTGGGGAAGGCGTACATGGTGTCGAGACTCCAGGCGCTTCTCGGGAGCGGACGGTTGCACCTTCCGAAGACGGGGGAAGCGGAGGCGCTCAGGAGGGAGCTGGCGGTCTACGAGCTGCGGGTGGACGCGCAGGCCCGGGAGACGTTCGGGGCGTTCAAGACGGGGACGCA
>CAZIIB010000711.1:0-2541 GCA_964539125.1 uncultured Thermoanaerobaculia bacterium
GGCCTGCCGCGCGCGGCGGCGGCGCAGCCGGTCCTTGCCCTTGGCGACCTGCTCGGTGCGCTGGTCCGACTCCCGGGCGGCCCGGGGCGCGGCGGCGCCCGCCGGGGCGCCCGCGGCCGGGCCGTCGCTCAGGTGGCGGGCGAGGGCCCGCACCGTCGGGTGGTTGAACAGCTCGACGACCGCGATCTCCCGGCCGTACGCCTCCTCCAGCCGGGCGTGCACCTGGACCAGCAGCAGCGAGTTGCCGCCCAGGTCGAAGAAGTTCTCCTCCACCCCCACCCGCTCCAGGCTCAGCACCTCCTGGACGATGGCCGCGATGGTGCGCTCGGCTTCGGTCTCCGGACTCTCTCCTCGGGCCACGGTTGCCTCCCGGTTGCGGTCGTCCAGGGCGAGCAACGCTCGCCGGTCCAGCTTGCGGTTGGGCGTCAGGGGCAGCGCGTCGAGGAAGACGAAGGTCGCCGGCACCATGTAGGCCGGCAGCCGCCCGCGCAGGTGCCGGCGCAGGGCCTCGACCTCGGGCGACCGCTCCGGCTCCGGCACCACGTAGGCCGCCAGACGCTGGCCCAACGGGCCGTCGGCCCGCGGCAGGACCACCGCCTCGCGCACCCCCGGCGCCTCGCCCAGGTGCGCCATCACCTCGCCGAGCTCGATCCGGAAGCCCCGGACCTTGACCTGCTGGTCCGCCCGCCCCAGGAAGACCACCTCTCCGTCGTCCCGGTAGCGCCCCAGGTCGCCGGTCCGGTAGAGCCGGTCCTCGGGGGAGCTCCCGAAGGGGTTGGCCACGAACCGCTCGGCGCTCAGCGCCTCGTCGTCCAGGTAGCCCAGCGCCAGGTGGGGGCTGCGCACCGCGATCTCCCCCACCTCTCCGATCCCGGCCAGACGGCCCGCCCGGTCCAGCACCAGGAGCTGGGCGTCGCGCATCCCCCGCCCCAGGGGCAGCACCTCCCGCGAGCGCCGCGAGCCGCCGCCGGCCTCGAGCTCCGCCGCTCCCGCCTCGTGGAAGCCCACCGCCCGCTGCGTCTCCGTCGAGCCGTAGAGGTTGACCACCGACACCGCCGGCGCCAGGCGCCGGAGCCGGGCCGCGTCCCGGCGCGTCAGGACGTCCCCCACCAGGAGCGCGTAGCGCAGCGACTCGACCCGCGCCTCCTCCCCTCCGAACCCCGGCCCCCGCGGGCGCTCGGTGAGGATCTGTCCCATGGCCGGGGTCAGATGCGCCACCGTCACCCGCTCGCGCGCCATCCACCGGCTCAGCCGGCCCGGCGTCCCCAGGTCCCGGGGATCGGGGACCACCACCGCTCCCCCCCGCCAGACCGGGGTGAACAGGTCCCGGTGCAACGGGTCGTGGGCGAGCCCCGAGAGCAGACTGAACCGGTCCTCCTCCGTCAGGCCGAAACGCTCGCACTGCCAGGGCAGGAAGTGGGTCAGCGAGCCGTGACGGCCCACGATCCCCTTGGGCCGGCCCGTCGAGCCCGAGGTGAACGCCACGTACGCCGGATCGTCCGGCCCGACCTCGACCGGAGGCGGCGTCACGGGCTCCCCGGCCAGCGCCCGCTCCGGCCCCTCCGCGGAGAGCACCAGCCGGGCGCACCCCGCTTCGGCGAGGGCCCTCTCCAGCTCGCCGGGTACCGCACCGGCCTCCTCGAGCTCCAGCCACGCCCGCGGCGCCGCCGCCTCCAGGGTCTCGGCCAGCCGCCGCGGCGGGTAGCTCGGATCGACGATCACGAAGGCGCCCCCCGCCTTGAGCACTCCGAACACCGCCGCCACCAGCGAGGCGCAGCGCTGGCCCCAGATCGCCGCCCGCTCCCCCGGACCCACCCCCAGGGCGCGCAGCCGGTGGGCCACCCGGTTCGCCGCCGCCTCGAGACGGCCGTAGGTCCACACCCCGTGGCGGTCGGTCACCGCCACCCGCTCGGGGCTCGCCGCGGCGAGGCGGGTGAGCGCCCCGTGGATCGAGCCGTGCCAGGTCGCGTCCAGCGCCGCGGCCGGGTCGGGAAGCCGCGGCCGGTCCCCCGGCAGCAGCAGCGAGACGGCGTCGATCGGGCGCCCGGGCTCGGCCGCCGCCTGGGCCAGCACCGAGCGGTACTGCTCCAGCACCCGCTCCATGGTCCGCGCCTCGAACAGGTCCGCGTTGTAGACCGCCTGGAGGTCGACGCCTCCCTCCTCGCCCGGACCCAGGTAGAGGGTGAGGTCGAACTTCGACGGCAGCTCCGTGCCGGACACCGCCTCGAGGGAGACCCCTGGAAGCTCGGCCGTCCCGGCCAGAGGCAGCTCGAGCATGTTGAAGAAGACCTGGAAGAAGGGCGTGCGCGACAGGTCCCGCTCCGGCTTGAGCTCGTCGAGAAGCATCTCGAACGGCACGTCCTGGTGCGCGTAGGCGCCCAGGGCGGTCTCCCGCACTCGCCCCAGCAGCTCCCGGAAGCTCGGCGAGCCCGACAGGTCGGTGCGCAGCACCAGCGTGTTGAGGAACATGCCGATCAGCCCCTCGATCTCCCGCCGCCCCCGGCCCGCGATCGGCGAGCCCACCACCACGTCCTCCTCCCC
>CAZIIB010000712.1:0-2540 GCA_964539125.1 uncultured Thermoanaerobaculia bacterium
AACGACTGTCGGGCACCGGATCTCTGGCGGGGAGCGGCTCCGATCCAGAACGAGATTGTCGGAACCAGAGGCCGGAAATCGATGCGACTTCTACAGCGAGTGGCACAACTCAGAGCGCTCCGGGATCCTCGATCTCGGAGCTGATCCGCGCCACGCGGCGGTACTCCCCCGCGGCGATCAAATCGAGCGGCTTCTCGAAGTCCAGCGCCTCGATCGGCTTACTCAGCCAGACGCGGATGACGTAATTCCGTCAACCATCTGGCATGATCTCGGATGGCAATTGCCTCGGCGATGGTAGCCCTATCAAGAGCCGCCGGCGGCCGAGGTTGGGCCAAACGACCTTTCGAAGTGGTGTAGTGGCCGGCCTGTCGTTCCCAAGCTGAAACGACCGTTCCAAGGCTCGATCGACCATTCCCAAGGTAGATCGACCGTTCGCCTCGACCGCGCCCGGCATGGTAGAACGGTCCGGTCCCATGACCTCCGCGCGCATCCTCCTTCACTTGCCCGACGGGCGCCGCCGGCCTGTGGACCCGGGCGAGATCTACTTCCTCGAGACCGCCGAGGGGGACACGCTGGTGCGCCTGCGCTCCCGCGAGCGGGTGCGCGACCTCCGCCAGCTCGGCGAGCTCGTCGGCCTCGTGGAGCCTCACGGCTTCGTCCGCATCCACCGGAGCTTTGCCGTCAACGCCCGCCGGGTGCGCGAGATCCGCCCGGGCGAGAACGGTGGCTGGGAGGTCCGAATGGACCCGCCGGTCAACCGGGTGCTGCCAGTGAGCCGCCGCGAGGCCTCCGACCTCTTCGCCGCCTACGGCGAGGGGAGCTGATCCGGCCTTCGCCGGGATCGCCCGAACCTGCGAAGCAGTAGGCTTGCGGTAGCATTTTGCTTGCGGTAGCATTTCGTCACCATGCCTGCCATCCACGTCAGAGATGTCCCCGAAGATGTAGTCGATGCCCTCAAGCGGCGTGCCGCCCGGCACGAGCGTTCACTCCAGCGGGAGCTGCGGCATCTCCTCTGCAGCGTGGCGCAAGAGGAGCCCTCCGCCGAGCCGCTGCCCCCGATCGAGCTGAAGCTCTCGGCCGCACGCCCGACCTCGAGCTGGCGCCGAGAGGAGATCTACCGAGACGATGGTCGATAGATCGGTCCTGCTCGACACCAACGTGTTCCTGGAGGCGACCACGCCGGCGCGAGACCTGCACCATGCGGCGAAGGGGGTCCTCGACGACTGGCCGAACCGGGGGATCCGGCTATGCGTCAGCGGTCAGATCCTCCGCGAGTACCTGGTCGTCG
The DNA here is from genome assembly GCA_964539125.1 of uncultured Thermoanaerobaculia bacterium. Taxonomy (GTDB): domain Bacteria; phylum Acidobacteriota; class Thermoanaerobaculia; order Multivoradales; family DATKCC01; genus CAVUBL01. The sequence goes on from CAZIIB010000712.1 coordinate 1,289, forward strand.
CCACCCGGGGTTCGGAGCACAACGGGCTCGGTCTCAGCGTCATCGACGCTCTCGCCAACGTGGACTCGTTCAAGGAGCGATGCCGGTTCCTCGCCGAGAGCCGGCAGGTGGCGAGTCGGCTGTGCGACCTGTTGCGCAGCGTGGACTGCACCGGCAAGCAGATCCATGATGCGAATCTGGTGGCCACCTGCCTCGTCCACGGCGTGAAGAGCCTCCTGACGGCGAACGCCGGTGACTTCGAGCGCTTCGGCGGCCACGTCGAGATCGAGCGCCTGGGCGGCTGAGGAGGATGTCCAGGGCTTCCGTCCCTCACCGCCGCCCCTTGCGTTTGCCGTAGCGAGCGATTTCGTCGTGGGTGACCACGTCGGCGAAGAAGATCGTGCCGGTCTCGACTCGGAAGATGATCCGATCTCCCTGGTTGAGCCGGGCTTCGAGGTAGTACTTCTCGGGCTGGATCGGCTTGACGCGCAAGCCCGGAAGATTCTCCTTCTTGATCAGTGCGATGGCCGCCCGGTCGCACGCGGCTTGTCGGTGAGGCTCGAGCTGCGCATAGCTCTTCTTCCACCGCTCGGACCAGTCGGCGCCGAGGAAGGTCTGCCTACTCGGCATCGCGAGGCCGAGCCCGACCCTTGAGCTCGTCCAGGAAGGCCTGGGCCTCCTCGGGAGTCTCGGTCCGCGTGGACCGGCCGGCCGCGAAGTCCTCCTCCGCTTCGAGGACGCGCTCCTGGACCTCCTGGCTGTGGAACCAGAGCTGGTCTCTGGGTATCAGGGCTGCCGGCACCAGCTCGTAGGTCCCGCGAAGGGTCCGCTCGAGCAGGATCAGATCGCCCGTCTTGACTCCGAGCGTCTTCCGAACTTCCTCGGGCAGTGTTGCCCGGCCCTTGTTGTCCAGAGTGATATAGGGGCTGCCGGTCTTCATGGAAGGACGGTACCACGATCCCACTTTGGCACGGTGGCTCTGTGCTAGTCGCAGCGACGCGCTCTGATTGCGGGCAATCGACGGCGTATGCCGTTTGTCTCAGGGCTTGAGCGGCTCTCCCCGCCTACCCCGCCACCAGCCCGAGATCCTCGTAGATCGCGGCGCAGAGGGCCTCCATGCGCCTCAGGTGCTCGGTGTCGGCGGGAGTTCCGTTGGTGGCGATGGCGACCACCAGGTGGTGGTCCGGATCGGCGAAAGCGGTGGAGGAGCGATAGCCCGAGTGGCCGTAGGTGCGGCGGCCGGCGTGGGGGCCGTAGGCGTAGGGGAGGTCGG
>CAZIIB010000713.1:0-2537 GCA_964539125.1 uncultured Thermoanaerobaculia bacterium
AGACGGTGAGCAAGAAGGTGCTGGAGCTCGACCCCGGGGAGATGCTCAAGGCCACCGCCTGCGCCGCCCTGATGGAGGCGCTGCGCAGCCAGGGGCGCTTCGTCGAAGGCAATCGGATCGGCCAGGGGCTCCTCGACGAGGGGAGCTCGAGCTACTCGAAGACCATCGCCTACTACGAGATGGCCTGCAACCTCGCCGAGATGGAGAGCGACCTCGACCGCGCCCTCGACTACGCCCGCCGCTCCCTCGACCACGCCCCGGAGGAGCTGGTGCAGTTCCCCCTGGCGGCGCTCGGATGGATCCACTACAAGCGCCGGGAGTTCGGCGAGGCCATCGACTTCCTCACCAAGTCGAGCGAGATCGGCCCTTCGTCGACCACCCTGACCCATCTGGGTATGGCGCTCCTCGCCTCGGGAGAAGAGGATCGGGCGCGCGACGTCCTCGCCCACGCGCGCTCGCTGGGCGGCCGCGACGAGGCCTTGGGTTCGAAGATGATGGAGTTCATGAAGGACTCCGCCCGCCTCCTGGCCCGCGTGCGCTGAAAACTTCGATCTGACACAATCTCCGGCCGCAGGCCACGGCCGAGGCCGTGCCGACTCACGAGCTCAGGAGCCATCCCATGCGCTGGAGCCGCTACTACCTCTTCACCACCCGCGAGGTGCCCAACGACGCCGAGGTGGTGAGCCACCAGCTCATGATCCGCGCCGGCATGCTCAAGAAGGCGGCGGCCGGGATCTACACCTACCTGCCCTTCGGCTGGCGCAGCATCCGCAAGCTCGAGGCGATCGTCCGCCGCGAGCTCGAGGTGGCGGGGGCGGTGGAGCTCTCCATGCCGGCCGTCCAACCGGCCGAGCTGTGGCAGGAGACCCGGCGCTGGGAAAAGTACGGGCACCTGCTGCTGCGCATGCAGGACCGTCACGAGCGGGACTTCTGCTTCGCCCCCACGGCCGAAGAGGTGGTCACCGACCTGGTGCGCAAGGACGTCGCTTCCTACCGTCAGCTCCCCTTGAACCTGTACCAGATCGGCGAGAAGTTCCGCGACGAGATCCGGCCCCGCTTCGGCCTCATGCGCGGCCGGGAGTTCATCATGAAGGACGCCTACTCCTTCCACGCCGACGCCGAGAGCCTGGACGAGACCTACCGGGCCATGGAGGGTGCCTACCGGCGGATCTTCGAGGCGTGCCAGCTCGAGTACACCGTGGTCGAGGCCGAGAGCGGCGAGATCGGAGGCTCCGACTCCCACGAGTTCATGGTCCTCGCCGAGACCGGTGAGGACGCCGTGGTGCGCGATCCGGCGACCGCCTACGCCGCCAACGTGGAGAAGGCGGTGTGCGGGGCGCTGGCCGCCGCGCCGCCCCTCGACGCGGCCGAGCTCGAGGAGGTGTCGACCCCGGGTCAGCACACCGTGGCGGAGGTCGCCGCCTTCCTCGGCGTCGAGCCGCGTCAGATCGTCAAGACCCTCCTCTACGAGACCGACCTGGGGCCGGTGGCGGTCCTCATCCGGGGCGACCGCGAGGTCAACGAGGCGAAGCTCAAGAACGTCCTGGGCGCCGACTGGATCGAGCTCGCCGGCGAGGAGACGGTCCGCCGGCTGACCGGTGCTCCGGTGGGCTTCGCCGGCCCGGTGGGCCTGCCCGAGGAGGTGCGCCTTCTGGCCGACCGATCCCTCCAGGGCGTCGAGACCTTCGTCTGCGGGGCCAACCGGGCCGACGCCCACTTCGTCGGCGCCCGGGTCGGCCGGGACGTGGAGCTCGCCGAGTACCACGACCTCCTGCTCGTGGGCGGGGGCGACCCGAGCCCCCGGGGGGAGGGCACCCTCGAGCTCTTCCGCGGCATCGAGGTGGGCCACATCTTCAAGCTGGGCACCAAGTACTCCGAGCCCATGGGCTGCACCTTCGCCGACGAGACCGGCGCCGAGCATCCGATGGTGATGGGCTGCTACGGCCTGGGGATCGGGCGTACCGTGGCGGCGGCCATCGAGCAGAACCACGACGAGGGCGGGATCGTCTGGCCGCTGCCGCTCGCGCCGTTCGAGGTCCTACTGATCGCCCTCAACACCAACGACGAGGCGGTCCAGCGGGAGGCGGAGCGGGTCTACGGCGAGCTCCGGGAGCGGGGCGCCGACGTTCTGTTCGACGACCGCGACGAACGCCCGGGGGTGAAGTTCAACGACGCGGACCTGCTGGGCATCCCCGTGCGGATCGTGGTCGGCGCCCGTTCTCTCGAGAAGGGCGAGATCGAGCTCTCCCGCCGCCAGGACCGGGAGAAGGTGATGGTGGCGAAGGCCGACGCGGTGGCGAAGGCCTTGGAGCTGCTGGGAGGCTGACCGGATCCACCCTGCAACCCCTCGATCCCCTTCTCACCCTCAGGTAGAGAAGGGGACGCCCCCACCCGCGAGGTCGGTCATTCGCTGCGGAGTGCTTCGTCAGTGAGTCCGACTACGGAGGGACAGGGGCTCCCGCTCGGCGACGTCTGAGCCGAGAGGCCACGATACAGGTGGGGAGCCCATGCCTCCCCGGAGCGAGGCGAAGCCGAGG
>CAZIIB010000714.1:0-2535 GCA_964539125.1 uncultured Thermoanaerobaculia bacterium
CGTGCGGATCTTCTACGCCCAATCAACGGCCCCCCGGAAAGGCGGCTCTCCCGGGCTCCGCCCATCGATCGCCCTCCTCTGCGGCTCTGCGCCTCTGCGCGAGAACCTACGTGCCGGATCCCGGCTCCTCGTCGGTTTGACGCAGAGCTTCACGGGCTGCTGAAGGGGCGGCGGGTGCTGGTCGGTGAGCGGGCCATCAGGGCCGAGGTCGTCGAGGAGCTCACGACCGCGCGCCACGACCTGCTGGTCGCGGTGGAGTACGGGAAAGGAGCGGCCTCAGGCGGCGGGGCGGGTCACCGCCGGCCGGCCCAGGAACCAGCGGGCGCAGCGGTGGACCGGGTCGACGGGGGCGACGTACATCATCGGGCAGGCTCCGGCGATGACCTCCACGCCGCGGCGGCGGCCCGCCTCGACCGCCTCCGGCGACACGCTGGTGGGCCCGAGACCCCGGTGGAACCAGATCCGCCGGATGCCCAGGTCGGCGCAACGGTCGACCAGGGCGGCGCCGGCGGCGGGCGGGGTCACCGCCATCACCGAGTCGACGCCGCCGGGGATCGCGCCCAGGTCGGCGAAGCAGGCGACGCCCTCGACCTCCGAGGCGGCCGGGTTGACCGGGAAGACCTCGTAGCCGGCGTCGCGGAGCTTGCGGTAGATGGCGTTGGCCGTCTTCTTGGAGTCGCGGGAGACGCCGGCGACGGCGATCCGCCGCTGGCCGAGGAAGGCGTCGATGGCAGGTGGGACTCGGGACATGGCGAGCCTCCTTTTCCCTCCAGCATGCACGCCGGGCGTTGGCCGCGCGCCACTCCGAGGGGTAGCTACAGGCTGTCGCTGCTCGACGAGCTGGATCTCGTATCGCCTGAGGACGGGGCTATTGCCATGCCGGCTCAGCGGACGACCTCGAAGGCGCGGCGGCGGCGGGGGCCGTAGCGAAAGATGGCAAAGTCGTCGTCGAAAGCGGCGGCCCGCTCGAGGCCGAGCCGTTGCATCACGGCGAAGCTGGTCCGGTCGACGATGGAGAAGTCCTGGTCATCGAACTCCTCCCCGATGGCCCACGCGGTCTCGAGGTCCGCGGCGCACACCGGCTCGACGATCGCCACGCCGCGCCGAAGCCCGTCCCAGAAGGTCTCGGCGGCCTTCCGCCCGAGTCGGTGCCGCAGAAGGAGCCAGCTCTCGACGAGCACGTGGTCGGTCGTCACGAGGGGCTCCCCGGCCGAGAGGACTTCCTTGGCCCGCCCGTGGCTCGTGTCGCCGCGATCCGCCGCGGCGTACCAGGCGGAGGAGTCGACGAAGAGCGTCATGGCCGACGCCCGGCCCGCTCGCCCTCGGCGGCGACCGCTTCGCCGACCAGATCGTCCCTGTCTCGGGAGATATCGGTGCCGCCGGAGTCTCCCAGGTCAAAGACCGAGGCGGGGTCCGCCTTGCGAGGCGCGCCTGCCAGGTCCCGCTCGACGAGTCTCCGGACGTATTCGGCGAAGGAGATGCCGAGCTGGCTGGCGCGGTCCCGCGCGTGGCGCTGTAGCTCGGAATCGAGAGAGATCTGGGTCCGGGCCATCATGATGGCCCCATCATACCGTAATCAGAGGCTTCACATCGAAACGTCGGTCTGAACGACGAAGCGACCCCTTGCCGATCCCCAATCCGCCGTCGCTCGCCGGTCGTATCATGGGGTGTGACGCGGGATCTCTCCGCTCCGGCCGGAGTGGGCCCTCTCTCCGAACGACACCGATTAGGATACGCACCATGAATGCACGCACGATCTGGATCTTCACCGTCGGTCTCGCCCTCCTCGCCGGCTGCACGCTGCAGGCGGAGCCGCCGGGCGGCGGGAAGGCCGACGAGGCCTCCCGGCAGCCGGCGCAGGAGATGGCGAAACGCCCCTCAGGAGACAAGTCGATGGCGACCTACGTCAAGCCCCCGGAGAAGGAGCTCGAGAAAGAGCTGACGCCGTTGCAGTTCGAGGTCACCCAGCACGAGGCCACCGAGCCGCCGTTCAAGAACCAGTACTGGAACAACCACCGCCCCGGCATCTACGTCGATGTGGTCTCGGGGGAGGTGCTGTTCAGCTCGAAGGACAAGTTCGAGTCGGGCACCGGCTGGCCGAGCTTCACCAAGCCCCTCGATCCGGACAACGTCGTCACCAAGCGGGACTTCAAGATGCTGTTGCCGCGCACGGAGGTACGCTCGAAGCACGCCGACTCGCACTTGGGCCACGTGTTCGACGACGGGCCTCCGCCCACGGGCAAGCGCTACTGCATGAACTCCGCGGCGCTTCGGTTCATCCCGGCGGACAAGCTCGAGGCGGAGGGGTACGGCCAGTACGCGTACTTGTTCAAGGATGACGGGAAGGGCGGCAAGGACGGCGGGCAGTAGGCCGGACCAGGTTGGGCCGCCGGTGGCTTCGCACACGCCCGCGTGACCGGTGGCTTTCTCGGCGGCAGAGGGCTCGTCCAGGGATAGCTGCTAGCACCGAGGCCGCCAAGGCGCCCGCCTCGCAAGGCGCGCGACCGAGGCATAGCGGGGTCTATGTCGCAGGAA
>CAZIIB010000715.1:0-2528 GCA_964539125.1 uncultured Thermoanaerobaculia bacterium
CGGAGCCCTGGAGCTCTCGGCCGACCTCTTCGAGCGCGCCACCGCGGAGCGCCTCGCCGGCCATTTCCACACCCTGCTGGCCCACGCCCTCGCCGAGCCCGACCGAGCCGTGGCCGAGCTGTCCTTGCTCGACGAGGCGGAGCGAGGCCAGATCCTGGGGGCCTGGGCCGGGCGCGCGACGCCCTATCCGCGCCGGGCGAGCCTGGCGGACCTCTTCCGGGAGCAGGTGGCCGAACGGCCGGAGGCGGTGGCGGTCGAGAGCGGCGGCCACACCCTGACCTACGGCGCCCTCGCCCGCCGGGCCGAGGGCCTGGCGCGGCGGCTGGCGGCCGCGGGCGTCCGGCCCGGCACCCCGGTGGGACTGTGCCTCGACCGGTCGCTGGAGATGGTCGTGGCGACCGTGAGCGTCGTCCTGGCCGGCGGCTGCTACGTCCCGCTCGACCCGTCCTATCCGGCGCCCCGGCTGGTCTTCATGATGGAGGACGGCGGCGCGCCCCTGGTGGTGACCCGCGGCGACGTGGCCGAGGAGCTGGCGGCCTCCTGGCCGGAGGACGTCGCGCGGATCGACCTGACGGCGGAGGAGCCGGCGGACGGGGACCTCGAGGAACCGGCGTTCGAGGCGCCGGAGATCGACCCCCGTCAGCCGGTCTACGTCATCTTCACCTCGGGGTCGACGGGACGGCCGAAGGGAGTGGTGGTCTCCCACCGGGCGGTGGCCCGCACCGTCCGGGAGCTCGACCACACGGAGCTCGGGGCGGGTCGATGCATGGCGCACGCCTCGAACACCTCCTTCGACGCCGCGACCTTCGAGATCTGGGGAGCCCTCGCCAACGGTGGCCGGCTGCACCTCGTCGACGGACGCCTCGCCCTCGATCCGGAGCTCCTGGCGGCCGAGCTCGCGGCGGCGCGGGTCGAGATCCTCTTCCTGACCACCGCCCTCTTCAACCAGGTCGCGCGCCAGGCGCCTCACGCCTTCGGATCGCTCGAGACCCTGGGCTTCGGCGGCGAAGCGGTGGACCCGCGCTGGGTCCGGGAGGCTCTGGACCGGGGCCGCCCGGGGCGGCTGGTGCACTTCTACGGCCCGACCGAGAACACCACGTTCTCGACCTGGTACCGGGTGGAGTCGGTGCCGGACGGCGCGGCGACGGTGCCCATCGGGGGCGCGGTCTCCAACGGCACGGTCTACGTGGTCGACCCGGAGCTCGGCCTGCAGCCTGCCGGCGTTCCCGGGGAGCTCCTGGTGGGTGGCGACGGCCTGGCGCAGGGCTACCGCGCTCGGCCGGCCCTCACCGCCGAGCGCTTCGTTCCGCACCCGTTCTCCGCGGAGCCCGGCGGGCGCCTCTACCGCACCGGCGACCTGGTGCGCCGCCGCGCCGGCGGCGAGCTCGACTTCGCCGGCCGAATCGACCACCAGGTCAAGATCCGCGGCCATCGCATCGAGCCCGGCGAAGTCGAGGCCGTGCTCGCCGGCCGGGACGACCTGGCCGAGGTCGCGGTGGTGGTGCGCGAGGACGAGCCGGGCGAGCTGCGGTTGGTCGCCTACGTGGTGCCGGCGGTCGCCAGGGGGTCGTCCCCGGCCACCAGCCCGGCCGGGTTGCGCGAGGGCCTGCGCGCGGAGCTCCCGGCCTACATGCTGCCCTCGGCGTTCGTGGTTCTCGACGCCCTGCCGATCACCCCCAACGGCAAGCTCGATCGGCGGGCCCTGCCGCCGCCCGACGCCCTGGACCTCGCGGCGGCGGAGGACGGCGGAGCTCGGCGCGCGCCGCGGACCGCGTCCGAAAGGATGGTGGCGCGGACGTTCGCCGAGATCCTGGGCATCGCGACGGTGGCCGCGGAGGACAGCTTCTTCGACCTCGGCGGCCACTCCCTGAAGGCCACCCAGCTCGTCTCCCGACTGCGGGCCGCCGCCGGCGTCGAGCTGTCGCTCGAGGCGGTCTTCGACGAGCCGACGGTGGCGGGGCTCGCCGCGGCGCTCGACCGCCTGGGGTCGGGGCTGGAGCTGACGCCGCCCCTCGCCCCGGCCCCGCTCGAGGCGAAGGCGGCGGGCCTGCCGCTCTCCTTCGCCCAGGAGCGCCTCTGGTTGCTCGACCGCCTGGAGCTCGGCGGCGGCGCCTACGCGATGCCGTTCGCCCTGCGCCTGGAGGGGCCCCTCGACCCGGCGGCCCTGGCGGAAGCGTTCGGCCGGGTGGTCGGCCGCCACGAGGTGCTGCGGACCGTCTACCTCGAGGCGGCGGACGGACCCCGCCAGAGGGTGCTGGGCCGGGCGGTTCACCCGCTACCGGCGGTCGACCTGTCGGGTCTCGATGGCGCGGCCCGGGAGGCCGTCCTCGCCGGCCTGCACCGCCGCCTCGATCGCCTCGCCTTCGACCTCGAGCGGGGGCCGATCCTGCGCACGGTGTTGATGCGCGAGACGGCGGAGACGCACACGATCCACCTCTCGGTCCACCACATCGCCGCCGACGGCTGGTCGTTCGGGGTGCTGCTCCGGGAGCTGGGCGCCCTCTACGGGGAGCTCACCGGTGGCTCCG
>CAZIIB010000716.1:0-2525 GCA_964539125.1 uncultured Thermoanaerobaculia bacterium
CCAGCACCCGGCCGGTGGCCTCCTCCACCAGGCGGATGTTCTCCAGCCGGTAGTCACCCTCCTGCTGGAAGCCGGGCAGGACGAAGGTGCCGCCGGGGAGCGTCTCGAGGGGCAGCGCCTCGGCCAGCTCGGGGCCGCTCAGCTCGGCCCGCACCACGAGACCGGCCACCCGCGGGTCGCCCGGCAGCACCGAGCCACACGGATCGTCGATTCCCCCGAAGCAGGTCCTCACCCGCGCCCGCTCTCCGACGTCGATCGTCTGGTCGGCGTCGGTGGTGAGCTCGTCGGCGTAGAGGGTGAGACGGCTGCCCTGGATCAGGAGCTGACCGCTGGTGAGAGGACCGGTGGCGGCGTGGGCCACCGGGACCGCGGACGCCGAGACGAGGGTGAGAGCGAGGATCGCCGCCGCGCCGAGGGAGCGGGCGGTCGCCGGCGCGAAGCCGGGAGCGCGTGAGGGTCGGGCCTTCATCACCGATCCGCCAAGGGCCTCAGAGAGCACCTCGGCGACAGATAGACGACAGATCTGCGCGGAACCTACTGACCCGCGTTTTCGCGTGTCAACCCTTGGCCCAACTACGTATGCGTTTCTCGAAGATCGAGCGCTCGCTCTGATGTAAAGAAAGTCTTTGACGATCGGAAGTTCCACCCGCCCAACCAGGATTGACGCACGCGCGGCACTATCGAAATATCTATGAATCAATGTTTTCCGGCCCGACCGGCGGGGTGGGAGAGCCCAGGTGGAGATAGCATGCGGCGCGATGCATCGCCGGTACCGCTCCGTCCTGGGCTTCCTCCTCCTTCTCGTCGTCCTGCTGCCGCCCAAGCTGTGGCGAGCGGCCCTCGAGGGGACCCTGTGGATGGACGAGACGTACACCCTCGTGCTCGTCGAGCGCCCGCTCGCCGGCGTCGTCCGGCTCACCGCCCGGGACTCCCATCCGCCCCTCTACTACCTGGGGCTCGAAGGCTGGCTCGCCGCCGGTCGGGCGCTGGGGATCGAGCCCGGGATCCTGTGGGCGCGCTCCCTCAACGTCGCCTTCTGGATCCTCGCCGCCGGAGCCGCCTGGGAGATCGGCCGGCGGCGCTTCGGGCCGGTGGAGGGCACGCTCGTCGCCTGGTCGGTGGCGGCCGCCGCGGGGCTCGCCCAGATGGCCCAGGACGCCCGGAGCTATGGCTTCGCCTCGGCGGGGCTGGCCCTCTGCTTCCTGCTGCTCCTGGATCCGCCGGGCGAGCGCGGGACGCGGTGGGAGGCCGGCCGGTGGAGCCTCTACGCCGGAGCCGCCGCCTTCGCCCTCTGGTCTCATCTCCTCTCGGGGCTCGTCCTCGCTTGCCTGGGCCTGGCCTGGGCCGGCCTCACCGTGCGCCGGACGAGGACGGTCCGTTCCCTCCTCCCGGCGGTGGCGGCCCACGCCGTCGCCCTCGGCCTCTTTCTACCGTGGCTCTTCCGGGTCCCTCGGCAGCTCGCCTACCTGGAGCGGGCGGGCACCGGCTGGATGACGCCCGCCACGCTCCAGAACCTCCTCCTCACCCTGATCTGGTGGCTGCCCTTCGGCCGCCTGGGCGCGCCGACCACACCCCGTCTCGAGGCGCTCCTCCCCGTCGGGGTCGCGAGCCTGGTGCTGCCGGTGGGGGGATGGCTCCTGGTGCGGGGGCTGCACCGGGCGGATCCGGCCGACGGGGAGGACCGCTTGCGGGCGCGACTCGAGGACGGCGCCGCCCTGGGGCTCGGCGCAGGCCTCCTGTTCACGCTCCTTCTCTGGGGTCTCGCGCGGAGCGGGCTGGCGCCGGTCTTCCACGGGCCTCGCTACCCCTTGATGGCGTCGGCGGCTTGGGGCGGCGGCCTCGCCTGCCTCGCCGCCGCCGCGGCCCGCAGGTCGGCACCCGGCGGGTGGCACCGACCCAGGTGGGCGGCGCGGGGCGTCCTCGCCTGGGCGCTGGTGGCCCCGTGGCTCGCGGCCGGGCTGATCGGGCCGGTCTGGGCCGGCGTCTCCGAGAACCGGACCGGCCTGGCGGCCGCGCTCGCCCCTTTCGCGAAGGACCCGGCTCTCGCCGACCTCTACGTCATGCCGCCCGAGGTCTTGCCGTACTTCGACGGCCAGCTCGCCGCCTTCCGGGTCCATCCGATCGAGGAGCTGCCGTGCGACGCCGCCGGCCGGCCGGCGATCCGGCGTGAGACCGCGGTCCTCGACCTGAACCCCTGGCCCCAGATCGACCATCCGCGAGACCGCGCGGCCCGGCGGGTGATCGAGGATCGAGCCCTCTCCCTCCGGGTGGCGCGCCACGTGCTCGAGTGGCGCTCGATCCGCGCCACCCTCTACGTGCTCGAGGACGTCCGGCCCGAGGCCGCCCGCTACCTCTGCCGGCGCGGCTTCGCCCCCGCACCCTGAGCGACCGCCCCGCTCCCAAGCTCCATTTCGGGAGGGAGCGTCTCCTTCCCCCCGCGAGGGTGGGAAGGAGATCAGAGGGGCTGCGGGGGGATGCGGCCGGGCGGGGGCGTCCCCTTCCCCCCCTGGGGGTGGGAAGGGGAT
>CAZIIB010000717.1:0-2523 GCA_964539125.1 uncultured Thermoanaerobaculia bacterium
GGTATCCCCTCGAACGAGGGCGACGGCTCACCATCGAGTACCTCCTGGTCCGCTCGTTCAACGACGCCGACACCGACGCCGACCACCTGGCGCGCCGGTTGCGCGGCCTGCGGGCCAAGGTCAACCTGATCCCGATCAATCCGGATCCGGTGCTCGGGGCGGACATGGTGCCGCCCGCCGACGAGCGCATCGAGGCCTTCCGAGCACGCCTGGCCGAACGGGGCCTGGTGGCGACCGTCCGCCGCCGGCGGGGAGACGACGTGTCCGCCGCCTGCGGCCAGCTCCGCGCCTTCTCCCGGGACCCGAAAGGGTTCCGAGAGGGGGTCAACGGATCCAGATGAAGGCCACGTTCCGCCCCGCGCCCTTGCCCTCCCGCCGATAGCTCCAGAGGGTCTCGGCGTCGCAGCGGGTGCAGCGCACCACGATTCGAGGGGCCGCGATCCCGGCCTGGAGGAGCTGGTGGCGCACCGCGCCCGGCAGGTCGAGATGGGGGCGCTCGCCGGGCCCGGGCACCACTACCGCCGCGTGGCTCGCCCCGGCCACCCGCTTCGCCACGTCGTCGCTCACCTCGTAGCAGCAGGCTCCGATCGACGGCCCGATCCAGGCCGTGAGCGCCTCCGGCGGCACGCCGAGGGCGCGGACCGTCCGGGCCACCACTCCCGCCTCGATGCCCCGCCAGCCGGCGTGAATGGCCGCCACGGGACCGGGACCGTTCTCCGGCTCCGCGCTCGCCCGCGCCAGGAGTACCGGGACGCAGTCGGCGGTGATCACCGAGAGAGCCAGGCCCCGGCGTGAGGTCCACAGGGCGTCCCCTTCGCCGCATAGGCCGGGGCGCGCTTCGAGCACCCGGTCGGAGTGGATCTGCCGGGCGGCGGCGACCGGCCGGCGGCGCCCCTCGATGCGCTCGAGGATCTCGCTCCGGCTCCCCGCGGCGCCCCGGCCGACGAAACGCACCTCGACCGCGCCCGCCCGGGCCGCCCAGACCGGATATCCGGCCTCCGGAACCGGACCGCGGGGCAGCTCGGCGCCTGAGCTTCCTGCCGCGCCGGAGTCGCCTCGGGCCTCGGCTGCGAGGGTCGGGAGCATCCCCGCATTGTAGCCAGGTGAAGCATGGCCCTGAGGTAGACTGAGCCCTCTCGTGATTCAGTTCTTCCACGTCGGAAAGCTCTACGCCGGAGGTCAGCTCGCACTGGAGGACGTGAGCTTCTCCCTGCTCCGGGGACAGTTTGCTTTCCTGACGGGAGCGAGCGGCGCCGGCAAGACCACCCTGCTCCGCCTCATCTACCGGGGCGAGGTTCCCTCGGCCGGCCGGATCCTGGTCAACGGCCGCAACGTGGCGTCCCTGCCGCGAAACAAGATCCCGTATCTGCGGCGCACCATCGGGGTGGTGTTCCAGAACTTCCGGCTGATCGACCGCAAGACCGTCTACGAAAACGTCTCCTATCTGCCGCGCATCCTCGGCGTCGACCGGGAGAGCCAGAAGCGGGCCGCCTTGTGGGCCCTGCGCCGGGTCGGCCTGGCGCACCGCTTGAGCTCCTTCCCCGGCGAGCTCTCCGGAGGTGAGCAGCAGCGGGTGGCGATCGCCCGGGCGGTGATCGCCCGGCCCGACATCCTGATCGCCGACGAGCCCACCGGCAACCTGGACCCGGACCTCTCCTGGGAGATCGTGCGGCTGTTCCTGGAGATCAACGCCCGGGGCACGACGGTGCTGCTGGCCACCCACGATCGCGCCACGATCGAACGCGTGGGTGGCCGGGTGCTCGGCCTCGAGACCGGGCGGCTGGTCCGGGACGAGGAGATCTCGGGCAGCGAGCCGCCGGAGATCCGGCCGATCGAGGACGAGGCATGACGCTCGCCAAGGCGCTCTCCTACTTCGTCCGGGAGGCCGGGGTGAGCCTCGCCCGGAGCTGGAAGGTGAGCCTGATCGCCGTGGCGACCATCGCCGTGAGCCTGTTCGTCGGCGGCGTGTTCCTGGTGGTCGCCGGCAACCTCGCGCAAGTCGTCGAGCAGGCGCGGGACGAGAGCCGGGTCGTGGTCTACTTCGAGCAGGGCACGCCGAGCGAGACGATCAACGAGCTCGCCCGGTCGGCGCAGACTCCCAGCTGGGTGCACTCGGCCGTCGTGGTGAGCGCCGAGACAGCCCGCCGCCGCTTCGTCGACATCTTTCCCAGCCTCTCCGACCTGGTGGCGGGAGACGACAGCAGCCTGCCGGCTTCCCTCGAGATCGACGCGGACCTCGATGCCGCGGATGCCGCGAGCTACGCCGCCTGGCTCGACGGCCTCCGGAAGGCTCCCGGCGTGTCCATGGTCGACGACGATCGCGACTGGGTCCGGCAGCTCGCCGCGGTCGTGGCCGTGGTCCGGGGCCTCGGCCTGGCCCTCGGAGGGGTCCTGCTGGGAGCTGCCGTCTTCACCATCGGCAGCGTCATCCGTCTGACCGCCTACCTCTACCAGGAAGAGATCTCGATCATGCGCCTGGTCGGAGCGACGGAGTTCTACATCCGAGGCCCGTTTTTCCTCGAG
>CAZIIB010000718.1:0-2517 GCA_964539125.1 uncultured Thermoanaerobaculia bacterium
GGAACCGGTGCAGCACCTTGTCGGGGCGCATGCCGATGATCGACTCGTACGGCCCGGTCATCCCCACGTCGGTGACCAGGGCCGTGCCTCCCGGAAGCACCCGCTCGTCCGCGGTGGGCACGTGGGTGTGGGTGCCGAAGACGGCCGAGACCCGGCCGTCGAGGTAGAAGGCGATGGCCTGCTTCTCGCTGGTCGCCTCGGCGTGGAAATCGACGATCACCGCCCGCAGGTCCGGATGGCTCCCGGCAAAGTCGGCGAGGATCCGGTCCGCGGTGCGGAAAGGGTCGTCCAACGGGTCCATGAAGACCCGCCCCTGGAGGTTGATCACGGCCACGGGGATGCCGGCCGGCGTCGCCCCCACGTGGACGCCCACCCCGGGGTTGCCCGCCGGGTAGTTGGCCGGCCGGAGCAGGGCACGGCCGGAGCGGCGGGCGAGGAGCTCCCCGACCTCCTTCTTGTCCCAGATGTGGTTGCCCGAGCTGTAGCAGTCGATGGGCAGCTCCTCGAGCTCGGCGAGGACTCCCGCCGTGACGCCGAAGCCACCGGCCGCGTTCTCGATGTTGACCACCACGTAGTCGGCCCGGTGGCGGTCGATCAGGCCGTCGAGGAGGCGGGCCAGGACCCGCCGCCCCGGTTTACCGATGACGTCGCCGACGAAGAGAATGCGCATGGAGCTTCCTCGCCCTTACCGCGCATACTCGATGGAGCGGGTCTCGCGGATCACGTTGACCTTGATCTGGCCCGGGTAGGTGAGCTCGGACTCGATCCTCTTGGCCACGTCCTTCGACAGCATGATGGCCTCCTCGTCCGAGATCTTGCCGCTGTCCACGATGATCCGGACCTCGCGACCGGCCTGGATGGCGTAGGTCTTCTGCACGCCCTTGAAGGCACCCGCGATCTCTTCGAGCTTCTCGAGCCGCTTGACGTAGGTCTCCAACACCTCTCGCCGCGCGCCGGGGCGCGCGGCGGAGAGGGCGTCGGCGGCGGTGACCAGAATCGCCTCGACGGTCTCCGGGTCGTAGTCGCCGTGGTGGCAGGCCATGGCGTGGACCACCTCCTCGCTCTCGCCGTAGCGCCGGAGCAGATCGATGCCGATCTCGAGGTGCGTGCCGTCGACCTCCCGGTCGACCGCCTTGCCGACGTCGTGGAACAGGGCCGCGCGACGCGCGACCGCGACATTCACCTTGAGCTCCCCGGCCATGACGCCGGCGAGGAAGGCGACCTCCTTGGAGTGGTGGAGCACGTTCTGGCCGTAGGAGGTCCGGAAGCGCAAGCGGCCGAGGAGCTTGACCAGCTCCGGGTGGACCTCGGGAATGTTGAGCTCGAGCAGGGCGGACTCCCCCTCCTCGACGATCAGCTCGTCGAGCTCCGCCCGGACCTTCTCCACCACCTCCTCGATCCGCGCGGGATGGATCCGGCCGTCGGCGATCAGGCGCTCGAGCGCCACCCGGGCGATCTCGCGCCGGAAGGGGTCGAAGCCGGAGAGGATGACCGCTTCGGGGGTGTCGTCGACGATCAGGTCGACGCCGGTGGCCGCCTCGAGGGCTCGGATGTTGCGCCCTTCCCGGCCGATGATCCGCCCCTTCATCTCGTCCGAGGGCAGCACCACCACCGAGACCGTCGTCTCGGAGACGTAGTCCGAAGCGGAGCGCTGCACAGCCATTCCGATGATGCGCTGCGCCTGCCGCTGGGCCTGCTCTCGCGCCTCGTCCTCGATCCGCTTGACGGCGTGGGCGGCGTCCATGCGGGCCTCGTTCTCCATGACCCGCATCAGCTCGTCCTTTGCCTGCTGGGCGGTCAGGCCCGCGATCTGCTCGAGCTTGCCCCGCTCCTCGGCGAGCAGCGCGTCGATCTCCTCCTGCTGGCGCTTCGAGAGGCGGTCGCGCTCCTGGATCTCGCGCTCCCGGCCCTGGCTCTCCCGCTCCCGGGTCTCGAGCTGATCGAGCCGCTTGTCGAGGGTGTCCTCTTTCTGGGTGAGGCGGCGCTCGAGGGCTTCGAGCTCGTCGCGCCGCTTGCGGGAGGCTTTCTCGAACTCGCTGCGCGCTTGGAGGAGCTTCTCCTTGGCGACGAGCTCGGCCTCGCGCAGCTTCGAGTCGCTCGCGCGCTCGGCCTCCTCGAGGACCTTCGCTGCCTGGCGGCGCGCACGAGCGGTCACGCGCTTCGCCTGGCGGCGAAGCACGAGCCACCAGATCAGCGGGATCGCGAACACCAGAGTGATCGCAATCCCCATCAGGACAGTGCTATCCAACGTGCCACCCCCTCGTCCTACCGGGAGGGGGGAGCGGGCGGTCCGGAGCTTCCTCCGTCACGAGGAGGGATTGGTGAGCTGCATCCCCCGCGCAGCCGTGTGGACTGCCGCGCTTAGAACCTAAGCGCCAAGTGGGTGTCCGCGCCGCCGGCCATTAGCGTCCCCGTTCATGCGGGGCTGGCACAGTCCGGCGGGTGAAGACTCCCTAGTTGTAAATGTTGGTTCTACAATGGGTTGGCCCATCACGAACCACGCAGGGGATGCAAACT
>CAZIIB010000719.1:0-2517 GCA_964539125.1 uncultured Thermoanaerobaculia bacterium
CTATCCACCGCAGAAGGACGCGGGGCGCCGCTTCTACGGCCCGTTGCCGCAAGGGTCCGACAAGCCCGCGACCATTCCGGGCCTCGCGATCCCCGCCGGTACGACTCTCGTCTCGACGCTCCGCTTCCGCAACGTGACGCGGGGCGAGCTGGGTACCGTGCTCGCCAGTCTGGGCGTGGACCTCTTCACGCCTCGCCTGGGTGGCGGGAAGTACGACGACTTCGGCTGGGTACGACTCCAGCCCAAGGCGTATCGCCTCCGCCCAAGGGGTTTCGGCGGCGGGGGCGGCTGGGAGCGGCGGCCAGACCAGGTCAACGCCTTCGTCGAGGCGTGTCGCGCCGAAATGAAGCTCGACGACGCCGGCCAGGAGGTCTTGGAGACGTTGACCCGCAGGCTCCAGGCCCCCGCAGCACCCTCCCCGAGAAAGGAGCCGGCGTGATCTCAGGGGACATCGAACGGCGAGAGGAGCTCCTGGAGCTTGCCGGGGACCTGGCCAAAAGGCTTCGCTCCATCGAGGTCCCCTATCTGGCGAACCGGGCCATCGCGTCTCACGGCGTTTCCGCCAGCGCGCTCTCCCACGCCACCTCGTACCTGGCCCGCACCCGCGACCTCGAGGCGTTCCGTGGGTTCCTGGCCCGCTTCGACCAGCTCGACGAAATTTCAGCTCAGAATCCCGAGAACCCCAAGGCCGATCACCGGGTGGTCCGAGACGAGCTCCAGGCGCTCCTCGAAGAACACCCGGATCTCTCGGCCGACGAGTTCTTCTACCTCACCTCCTGGACGCGGCGTCTCCTGCCGCGCAAGAACGGCAACGGAGGTCGCGGAGAGACAGGCGGCCATGGACCGCGCCGGCCTCGGAAGGACCCGGCCAAGCGCCGGCCCTCTTCGGCTTCCTTCAAGGGCGGCCAGATCGCCGACGCGCTCCAGAGGGCCCTGGACTCTTCGAACCAGCCCGAGAAGGACCGCAGGGAGCCCCCGCCTGGAGGGCGACGGCGTTGACCGACCCCACCGGCCGCTCCTTCCTGAGCTACCGCCGGGCCCGCCTGGAGGAGGCTCGCCTCCTGGTCCAGGCCCAGCACGACCTGGGCATCCCCACCTGGCAGGACGTCGACGACCTGGTCGAGGCGCAGACCGAGACGGAGCTCCGGCGGGTCCTAGGCGATCCCACGACCGCGGGCGCGATCCTCTGGCTCACGCCGGAGGTCGCGGGCTCGCCCACCATCCGGACGGTCGAGGCGCCGGAGATCGCCCGCCGCGCCGAGGCCGGCGACGGCTTCTTCCTCGTCCCGGTGGCCGCCGGCGGGCTCGGCTACGCCGCCGCGGCCGCCGTGGTCAACGACCGGCTTGGGGTCCTGGACCTCTCGAGCTGGAACATGCTCGTGGCCTCGGCCGACCCGGCGGGCCCGGAGGAGTGCCGGCGGGTCGCCGAGCGGGTCCTCCGCCGCCGGCTGGCGGCCGTCCATCGTGCGCTGCCGCCGGGCGAGGCCCTCCGGATCCGCCTCATGACCCGCCGCCGGCCGGGCTTCGAGCCCGGCTGGGCGCTGAGCCTCGACTGGTCGGCCCACTTCGACCATCGCTCCGCCCGAGGCGACGCCTGGGCCGAGACGCTCCTGCCCGCTCTCCGGACGGTCCGGGAGGCGATCCGCCGGGAGGCGCCGGGGCGAGCCGTCGAGGCCTCCGGCGCCCCGACGCTCAGCGCCGGCTTCGCCCTCGGCCGGGCGTTTCTCTCCCTGGACCGGGACCTCCGCCTGGCCTGGCGTCAGGAGGCTCCCGAGCGGCCGGACCAGCTCTGGAGCCTCGCGGCGCCGCGGGAGGAGGTCGCCTGCACCGTCGAGACGCGGCCCGTGCGGACGGACGGGGAGGCCCTCGCGCTCCTCCTCTCGGTGACCCGGGACGTGGCACCGGTCTTCGGTGCCTCGAAGGGGGAGCTGCCGCCGTTCCGGGCGGCGGTCGAGCTCCGGGCCGAAGGCGCTACGTTTGCGCCCCTCGTCCTCGAGACCCCGGGGCAGGCCGCCTCCGTGGTGAACCGGACGATCGAGGCCGTGCGCCGCGCCGGCGAGAGGTACCAGACGACGGGCCTGCACGTCTTCGGCGCGATCCCGGTGGGCCTCGCGGTGCTCCTCGGCCAGCGCCTCAATACCCTGGGGCCGGTCCGGATCTACGAGCACGACGAGGCGGCCGGGAGGTACCACCCCGAGCTCCTCCTCCCCGCCGACCTCTGAGGCTCGCCCGCATCCTGTTCAGGAGCGTTCGCCCCCGGGGCGGGCGCCGTCGGCTCTTTGACAACTGAAACGTAAGGTGAACCGAGGCCGGCCCGGCGGTCGGCGCCGCGGCCCCGGGCCGGCCGCCACCTTGCCGCTAGAACTCCAGCTCGTCGAGGCTGCCGGCCTCGAGGGCGCGCTGGTGAAGGCGGGTAAGCTCCTCGACCGAGCCGAGGGCGGCGAGCCGCTCCTTCACCTCCTGGGAGAGCGCCCCGAACCGGCGCTCGAGGAGGTCCGTCACCAGCCAGCGCATGCC
>CAZIIB010000720.1:0-2508 GCA_964539125.1 uncultured Thermoanaerobaculia bacterium
GCTGAAGAACTATGAGCAGGCCAAGGTCGCCTACGCCAAGGCCGGCGACCAGACCTCTCTCGCCCGGGTCGAGAAGAACATGCAGATCGCCCAGGAGAACCAGAAGATCTCCGCCGAGAACCAGCGGATCGAGGAGATGCGCAAGGAGCAGGAGGACCTGGAGAAGCAACTCAAGGACCTCAAGCAAAGCGGGCCGCCGCCGCTCTTCTGACCTTCCCGAACGCCGCACGCTTCGAGGGGCCGCGAATCGCGGCCCCTTTTTCCTTGCCCTCGGCCGGGCGCCAGATGCTCATCCGGCATCCAGGCTAGAATGCGGCGCGGTCATGCTCTCGGTTCCGATCTTCTGGCTCTGGGCGGCCCTCGCGCCGCTTCAGGCGCAGCCCCAGACCCCACCTCCCACCCCGCCGGCCCAGGCCCTGGACGAGCATCCGGCTGACGCTTCGCCCGCGGCTCCGGCACCGGCGCAGCCCTCCCGGGACGACAACCCGAACTCGGGTCAAGAGCAGCTCTTCCCCCAGCTCGACGTCTACCTCCCCGAAGGCGAGCTCGACATCCGGCTCAACCGCCTGGTGAAGAAGGTCTTCGTCGAAGGGCAGGTCAAGTACAACTTCGTCAACGGCGACATCTCAGCGTTCCTCCGCTACCGCTACTACGGGTACTCCCGGGCGTACCAGCTCAGCGTCTTCGACCAGATCCAGTTCGAGAGCATCGAGCGGTTCTCCAACCAGTTCGATCGCACGCGGGGGATCCTGCTGCTGACGGAATGGCCGCAGACCTACAATCGCCGGATGTTCGCGCTCACCGAGCTCGACAGGATCAGCTCCAACAAGGAAACGTTCGTCTTCGACAACGGCAAGACGAACACCTTCGTTCGTCTCGGCTACCAGATCGGCACGCCGAACGACGAGCGCTCGAACGCCATCGTCGGGGAGACCCGGGCCCGGGTGGAGCGCCTGTTCACGGCGTTCCGCAGGATAGGCCCCGGGGACGCTGGCGTGACCGGGGCTCTGACCTGGGGCTCCGACTTCCTGCTGGGCGACTTCGACTACGTAAAGCTCGAGGTCTCGGGGATCAAGCGCTTCGAGCTGCCCCGCGGGGCGTTCCTGTTCAGCCGGGTCCACGGCGGCACGTTCCTGGAGCGGAAGGTCCTGGACCGGACCATCACGGAGAACAGCGCGCTCCCGGCCACCGGCCGCTACTCGATCCCCCGGGAGGAGTTCTTCCGACTCGACGGCCGGGACAACCTCAAAGGCCTCGACCAGAGCCTCCGGGGCACCGACGAGCTCCACGGGACCTGGGAGGTCCTGTTCCCGTGGTTCGTCGGGGAGAGCCGCCCGGCTCTCAAGCTCGACTGGCGCAACTGGTACTGGGTCTTCTACACCGGCGCGGGAACTATCGGGTACAACCGCCGCGTGATCACGGAGGTCAACGACTACGTCAAGGACGTGGGAGTCGGCTTCGAGTCGTCGTTCCGCCTCAAGAACTTCCAGTTCTTCTTCAGCGGCCTGGTCGCCAAGTCGTTCAACGCCGACAGCGGTCTCAACGTACGCTTCGCCATCAAGTCGTACCACTGAAGAGCGACTCGCCGGTTCGCGACCTGAGTGGCCCTGTGTTAGAATTCTGACGGGTTCTTTGGACGGGCATGATCCTTGCTCCTGTTCTCCGGGACGGCCCACGCCGCGTCGGGAGCTCCGACGCCTTTCGCATCTGTCCCAAACTTCGGAGGGAGACCCTATGACCTGGAAACGAAGCAGCGGGCTCTGGCTCCTCGCTGTGTTGCTCACGGCCCCCACCGCGATGGCGCAACCGGGCTCGGCGCCCACCGCCACCGGTGAAACGGGGCTCTTCACGCTCTACACGCCGGAGACGCTACCCCAGGGAGACTGGTCCTTCAGCCTCTACTACAACAACTGGGACCGGGTCTTCAAGTTCGACACCGATGCCGGCATGGATATTCACCAGCTCAGCGCCAGCCTGGGTTGGGGGATCACCGACCGGTTCGAGCTCGCCGTCCAGGTTCCCTACCGGCGACTCGACGGGGATTTCCCCAACAACGAGATGTTCGGCAGCCTCGGCGGCAAAGCCGAGGACGGCCTCGGCAACGTCCACGTCGGGGGCAAGTGGTGGCTGACCGGTGAGCGCGGCCAGGGCGGCTTCGCCCTGAACGCCTACGTCGAGGCCCCCACGGGGGACGACAAGGTGCTCGCCGGCGACACCGGCTACGGCGCCGGCCTCGAGTGGGCCAACCGCCACTGGGTGCTCAACGCCGGCTTCCGGGTGCCCGGCGACCTCACGTTCGGCAACCAGAAGTACTCGGTCTCCGAGGAGGCCTCCCTAGGGATCGGCAACATCGTCCCCATCACCGATCGCCTGGACTGGATCACCGAGGTCGCGGGCACCTTCCCGACCGCCTCCAGCGACAAGCAGATCTTCAAGGAGAACGTCGACGTGACCACCGGCGGCCGCCTGTGGTTCGGCGACAAAGGCAACTGGGCCTTCAACTTCGGC
>CAZIIB010000721.1:0-2508 GCA_964539125.1 uncultured Thermoanaerobaculia bacterium
CCGCCGGCGGCTGGACGTCGGAGAGGGCGCAGCCGCCGAAGTCGAGGATGAAGCTCCGCTCGGCGCGGGTCTCGTTGCCTGCCGCGTCGGTCGCCACTACCGCCACCACGTAGCCGCCCTCGTCGGGCACGGCGATCTCGGTCCGGGGCGACGTCGCCTCCTGCCGGACCACCCCATTGAGCCGGACCACCGGCACCGGCGGGGTGCCGGCGTCGTCGGCCACCTCGACCGCCAGGGTGATCGGCGCCCCGAACGAGGCCCCCTCGGCGAGGGACGCGCCGTCGGCCGAGAAGGCGATGGTGGGCGGTGTGAAGTCCGCCGTCACCTGGACCTCGGCGCTGCCGAGGCGGTCCTGGGCGTCCCGGGTCTCGGCGCGCAGCGTGTTGGCGCCGGCGGCGAGCGGAACGTCGGCGGTGCGGAAGCTGCCGTCGGCGGCGAGCGCCACGGTGCTCGAGGCGCCGGTGGCCGAGTTGCTCACCGTCACCATGCCCTCGGCCGTGGCCGGCCGCCCGCCGACCACCACGCCGGCCACGTCGATCCGGTCGCGGGGGGTGAGCACGCCGTCCGGCGGATCGAGGATCAGGACCTGGGGGCCGTTGGCCACCCGCTGCACGGTCACGCCGTCGGTCGCCGTGCGGCCGGAGGCGTCGCGGGCCACCGCCTCGAGAAGGTTCGCCACGTCCGGATCGATGGGGACCGAGTCGGCCTGCCAGGTCCCGTTCGAGACGGTGGCGGGCACGCCGTTGACCGTCACGCTCACGCCCTGGCCGCTCTCCGTGCCGGTGACCGTCACGGTCGGCCCGGGCACCACGGCGCCGTCCGCCGGCGCGGTGATCGCCACCTCGGGGCCGGCCCCCAGGTCGACGGTGAAGCTCACCTGGGCGGTGGCGGTACGCCCCCAGTCGTCCTGGACGCTCGCCGACAGGTGGTGGACCCCGGAGGTGGCGACCTCGGAACCGCTCGCGAAGGGCGCTCCGTCGAGGGTCGCGCTGACCGTGGCCCGCGAGTCGCTGGGACGCACCTCGGGCCGCACGGAGCGCAGGAAGACCGCGCCGTCGGCGAGGGGCGCGCCGCTCTCGAGGATCGCCACCGACAGGGGCACGGTCCGCACCTCGAAGGCGACGCTCTGGAGCGAGCGGTTGCCGGCCTGGTCGACCAGCTCGACCGTCACCTCGTTCGCCCCCTCTTGCCACGAGAACGGGGTGAGCTGGAACGAGGCGCCGTCGAGGGAGGCGTCCTGGCCGTCGATCCGCGCGGCGGAGAGCGGCTCGCTGGCCACGCCCGAGAAGGAGGTGACCGCCGTCGTGAGCTGCGCGCCGGAGGCCGGGTCGGTCGAGACGAGGGCGGGCGCCGAGCGGTCGATGCGGAAGAGGGCGTGGACCGTCGTGGTGTGGCCGGCGCAGTCGGTGGCGGTGGCGACCAGGAGGTGATCGCCCTCGGCTTCGATCGGGGTGCCGGCGGCGTAGGGCGCGCCGTCCAGGGTCACGGTCGCCGGCGGCGGGGCCGAGCCCGCGCCGTCGTCGACCCGCGCTCCGGCGGCAACCGTCCGGCCCAGCAGTGCCGGGCTCTCCCCCGAGGCCGGCGCCGCGCCCGGAGCCTGGCCCGGGAACGGCGCGCCGTCCAGGGTCAGGATGACCGCCGGCGGCGTGGCGTCGATCCGCCAGGACGCGGAGGTTCGGGAGGAGTTACCCAGGAGGTCGGTGGCCACCACCGTCGCGGTAGCGGTGCCCTCCGCGGTCCCCAGGTCGACGCCCGCCAGGCTCCAGCGCGTGCCGTCCGCCGACAGCTCGCCGACAGACGAGGCGGTGGCGCCGCCGGCCGGGTGCACCTCCACCTGGACCGCCGGCGGCTGGCCGCCCTGGCCGGTGGCCGGATTCGGGTCGACGAAGGTGCCGCCCAGGGCCTGGGGCGTGCCGGCGGCCAGGCAGGCGCCCGGCGCCGGGGTGTCGAGGGTGACCGCCGGCGGCAGGGTGTCGAGGAACACGCTCACCGACGTCTCGGCCGAGTGGCCGGCCCGGTCGGTGGCGACGGCGGTGAGCACGTTGGCGCCGTCGCCGACCGGCACCAGGACGCTGAAGGTGCCATCCGCCGCCACCGTCGCGGCGACCCCGGCGACCGTGACGGTCTCGAGGTGGGGATCGATCGCCGTGCCGGTGACCGTGACCTCCGGGGAGCTCACCACCTCGCCGTCGAGGGGCGCGGTGATCGTCACCTCGGGCGCCAGGGTGTCCAGGTCGTAGAGGACCGGCTCCGAAGTCGCCTGGTGCCCGAAGGTGTCGCTGGCCGTGGCGGTGATCTCGTTCGGCCCTTCGACCAGGGTGATGCCCTCGGCCGTGAGGGTTCCGTCGGGGGCGACCACCGCCTCGACGCCGGCGACCGTCACGGTGTCCAGGTGCGGCTCGTCGACCGTCCCGGTCACGGTCACCGTGTCCGTGGTGCCCAGGGGTTCGATGGGGGAGGCCAGGTTGTCGACCGGCGCCTGGGTGTCCACCACCACCGCCACCGGCG
>CAZIIB010000722.1:0-2500 GCA_964539125.1 uncultured Thermoanaerobaculia bacterium
GTGGGTAGGCGTAGGGCCAGTTGCGCAGGAAGACGGCGTCGCCGTTCTGGAAGGCGAAGCGGCTCTCCTCCTCGTGCCAGCCGAGGACCGCCTCGGGCACCAGGCCGCTCCGGAGACCGCCGCGCAGAAAGGAGAGGCCCTCGCGGGAGCCCGGCGAGTCCACTCGCAGGCGCCCGTCGGAACCGAGGATGCCGCCGCCGAAGCCCTCCGCCAGCTCCAGGAACACCGTCACCAGCCCTTCGTAGCGGGCCCCCTGCCAGACGAAGCCGTAGCGCACGCCGTGCCGGCGCCGCGCACGGCGCGCCCGTCCAGGGGAAGGATCCAGCCGGCCGCAGCGAGCTCAGGGGTCCAGATCACGTCGAGCTGCAGGACGTCGGGTTGGGAGGCCCCGGCGTTGAGCCACTCGACGTAGAGCTGGTGGCGCTGATCGGCGGCGTCGGGGGTGGGCACCACCTCGACGCGCAGATCCGGGTGAAGGCGCATGAAGCGCCCGATCTGGCGCCGGAGCACCTCGCCCTCGGCCCCCACCGCGCTTCCCGAGTAACGGATCGTCGTCCGCCCGGCCCGCTCCTCGTGCGGGCCGCGGCAGGCGAGCCCGCCGGCGAGAAAGGCGCCGCCCAGAAGGAGAAGGAGACCCGCGCGTGACACCGAAAGAGTCTCCCACGACGCCTCGGCCGGCGCCCGCGGGCCGGGTGCGGGCCCCCGGGGGCCTACGGATACAGCCAGCCGAAGATCGCGCCGGTGGCGAGGCCGTAGACGAGGCCGTCGACGAGCTGCTTGACGACGTGGGGCAGGGGACGGCCGAACCAGATCGCGTCCTGCACGGTGGCCCACGAGTAGGCGAGCCACGCCACCGTCGCGCCGACCTGGAAGATCAGGAGGAAGCCGACCCCGCGCGGAATCGTCCGCGAGACCACGTAGGCCACGGTGGCGCTCACCACCAGAGTCCAGAGGAGCCACTGCACCAGAGTCCGGCCCATGCCCTGACGGCCGTTGGGCAGGATGGTCAGGAAGCCCACCGGGCCGTCCTCGAGCTTCTTCTGGTAGCCGGCGTCCTGGAGCATCTTCCGGTCGGCCAGGTGCGGCACGGTGTAGGCGCCGGGAGCCGTGCCCCCGAGGGCCGCCCGCGCCGCGTCCTCGTCGGGCAGCGGATGGAAGTCCTTCTTGTGCCAGGGTAGG
This sequence comes from uncultured Thermoanaerobaculia bacterium, assembly GCA_964539125.1. Taxonomy (GTDB): domain Bacteria; phylum Acidobacteriota; class Thermoanaerobaculia; order Multivoradales; family DATKCC01; genus CAVUBL01. The sequence goes on from CAZIIB010000722.1 coordinate 1,180, forward strand.
GCCGTCCAGAAGAGCGAGCTGAGGATGAAGACGGCGACGGCGGAAAGCAGGACCGGCAGCCAAAGCGAGACCAGTGGGATCATCTCGATCTCCTTGCGTTCGATTCTCGGGGAACGGACGGATCATAGTCGAAACCCTGGCGTGTGACGCCGTGCCCGCCCGAGTTGAGCGGCGTAAGATGAGCCCGGACGGCGGGCCAGAGAGAACCGGGAAAAGGAATCGACCGGCCGCCGGTGGAATGGCGCCGGCGAGGCGATCCACCCTTTCTCCATTGGCTCGGAGAGGGCGGAGCCATGGAGATCGAACAGACCATCTGGGGTGACGGCGGGCGACAGGGGCCCGAGCCGTCCGGTCTCCTTGGGGCGGCGGACCTCGTGCTCTCCTTCGGCGCCCCGGGGCCCCTGGCTGCTCCGGAGGTCCTGTCCGAGCTGCGGCGGCGCTATCCCCGGGCCCGCCTCTGCTTCGCCTCGACCGCCGGGGAGATCATCGACTCCCGGGTTCTGGACGCGAGCGTCGTCACCACGGCGATCCGCTTCGAGCGCAGCGGCGTCGAGGCGCGCGCCATCGACCTCGAGGACTGGCCGGACAGCCGGGCGGCCGGCGAAGCGCTCGCCGGGCTGTTGCCCTCCCAGGGCCTGGCCCACGTGCTTCTCCTCTCGGACGGTCTGCGGGTCAATGGCACCGCCCTCGTCCACGGCGTGGCGGCGGGCCTCGGCGAGGAGGTGGCGGTGACCGGCGGGCTCGCCGGCGACGGAGACCGCTTCGAGAGCACCCTGGTGTCGCTCGACGCCCCGCCGCGGCCGGGCAGGGTCGTGGCCGTCGGCCTCTACGGCGAGCGGCTCCGGGTCGGCTATGGCTCCATGGGCGGCTGGGACCCGTTCGGGCCCGAGCGCCTGGTCACCCGCTCTGCGGGCAACGTGCTCTTCGAGCTCGACGACCAGCCCGCCCTCGAGCTCTACCGGCGTTACCTGGGTGAACGAGCCGCCGGGCTACCGGCGAGCGGGCTGCTCTTTCCCCTGAGCCTGCGCCGGCCCGGCTCGGAGGACTCCCTGGTGCGGACCATCCTGGCGATCGACGAAGAAGCCGGCAGCCTGACCTTCGCGGGCGACGTTCCGGAAGGGTCCATCGGGCGCTTCATGAAGGCCAACTTCGACCGCCTGATCGACGGCGCGGCGGGGGCCGCCCAGGCCACTCACCGGGCGCTGGGCTCGTTCTCCGCCGAGCTCGCCATCCTGATCAGCTGCGTCGGCCGCAAGCTCGTCCTCCAGCAGCGGGTCGAGGAGGAGGTCGAAAGCGTGCGCGAGATCCTCGGCGAGGGGCC
>CAZIIB010000723.1:0-2499 GCA_964539125.1 uncultured Thermoanaerobaculia bacterium
GCTATCTCCGCTCCCTCCAGCTCGCCCACAAGGTGGAGGTGCAGGACGGACGGCTCTCGACCACCGACCTCTCCCAGGGCCAGCGAAAGCGCCTCGCCCTGCTCACCGCCTACCTCGAGGACCGGCCGATCTACCTGTTCGACGAGTGGGCGGCGGACCAGGACCCGTTGTTCAAGGAGATCTTCTACCGGGAGATCCTCACCGAGCTTCAGCGGCGAGGCAAGACCATCGTGGTGATCAGCCACGACGATCGCTACTACCCGCTCGCCGACCGGGTGGTCAAGCTCGAGGACGGCCAGCTCGAGTACGACGGCCCCTGGGAGGAGGCCCGGGTGCTCCCGAGCCTTGCCGGGGCCCGCTGACCACGTCCTGCCGCGGCAGCATCGGCGGCCGAATGCCAGCGCATTTCTGGAGCGGGCGCCTACCTACCTGCCGAAGACGAAGCGCACGGTCACCCACATCTTCACCTTGACCCCGTACTTCGTGGCGGGCGCAAAGCTGGACCGTCGGGCCGCGTCCAGCGCGGCCTTGTCGAACCCGAACCCCGGCTTGCGCCCCTCGATCTCGGCGTCCGCAACCTTGCCGGTCTCGTCCACCAGCACCCGCACGTCCACCGTGGCCGTCTTGTTGAGGCGGGCGGCCACCGGCGGGAAGACGGGGGTCGCGCGGTGGACCACGCGAGGCGGAATGACACCGGGACCATCCTGGACCAGCTCGCCGACCCGGACCTGGGGCTGGACGGGCTCGGGCTCGGGCTGCGGCTTGGGGGCCGGCTGGCGCTGGGCCGCCTGGCCCTGAGTCTGCGCGGCGCCGGCGGCGCCCTGGGTGGCGGTCTGATCCTGCGCGGTCATCCCGGTGGCCTCGGCCGGCTCGGTGACGGTCTCGGCCTCGAGCTTCTTCTGCGCCGCCTCCTCGGCGGCGGCCTTCTTGCGGGCTTCCTCGGCGGCCGCGGCCTTGCGCGCCTCCTCCTCGCGGCGAGCTCGCTCGGCCGCGGCTGCCTGCGCATCCTGGAGCTGGCGCTGCATGTCCGTGATGCGCTTGTCGTACTGCTCCTTGAGGTTCGCCTCCATGGCCTGCGTCTTCTCTTCGACCATCTTGTCGATCTGGGCCTGGAGCTCCGCCGGATCCGGACCGGCGGGCTCCGGGGGCACCGCCGGCTGGGGCTCGGGGGCGGGCATCTGGGCCTGGGCGAGCGGCGGCTCGCTGGCCGGGGCGCGGGTCGCGGGGGCGAACATGGTGAAGTAGACGCCCACGGCGATCGCCGCCACCACGACGGCGGCGGCCAGGGAGATCCAGAGGACCTTCTTCGAGCCGCCGCCGGCCTCGTCCGCCGGCGGCTCCTCGAGGCCGTAGCGGGCTCGCACGGCGGCCGTGTCGTCCGCGGGCGGCGCGGCGCCGGTCGCCTTGTCGATGACCTCCTGCGGCACCGCCATCGTCTCGGCTCCGGCGGCCGCCACGCCGGTCCCCTGGACCACCGGCAACTCCATGGTCTTCTCGGCCTCGATCTCCTGGCTCTCGCGCTCGATCTCGTCGCGGAAGAGGTTGTGCATGAAGAAGGCGAGGTTGAAGGTGGTGGCGTTGTAGCCCCCTTCGGCCATCAACTTGGACAGGAGCTTGTGCCAGCTCGGAGCATCCGGGATGCGGCCCTCGGCCGGCGCCAGGCTGCGCTTGAGCAACGTCGCGACGGGGGCGGGCAGCGGGGTGCCCTCGGCGGCCAGGCGGGCCTGGTCGATCATGGCCCCGTAGCCCTCGGCCGTGGTCATCGGCGCCGTCCGGCCGGTGAGCAGCTCGAGGAGGATGGCGCCGAGCGAGAAGACGTCCGACGTCTTGGTGGGCTGGGAGCCGCCGCGCACCTCCGGGGCGAGGTAGCGCTGGATGCTCTCGGGCAGCGAGGCGGCCTGGGCGGCGAGGCCCGGTCCCGCCTCGAAGCCGAGGAGCCGGGTCTCCCCTTCGTTGGAGACCATGGCGAGCTGGGGGACGACCATCCCGTGGAGCACTCGGTCACCGCCGTGGCGGGCCTCGTAGGCGGCGGTCAGGGCCAGCCCGATCCGGTCGGCGATGAGCAGAGCGTGGTCGGTCGGGAAGGGCGAGCTCTCGCGGGCGGCCTGCGTGATGAGGGTCGCCAGGTTCTTGCCCGAGATGTAGTCGTAGGCGACGTACGGTACGCCGCGTACACGCCCGGCGTCGACCCCGCTGCCGATGTTGGGGCTCTTGAGGGCGCCTTGAAGGTCCTGGCGCCCCGAGAGCACCTGCCAGAGGCGATCGCCGTCCAGCCCTTGACCGTTTAGAACGCGGAGCAGGACCACCTGCTCGAGGCCCTGCTGGCCGAGGCGGCCGGCGCGGAAGCTCTCACCCAGGGGATCTTCGGACAGCTTCTTGAGAAGCAGGTACTTCCCGAACTCTTCGCGGGTATTCATGCGCTGTGTCTCCTAGCGAAGCTCCGCCTCAAACCGACGAGGCGTCTGAAAATCCATGGGCTTCGTGAGTCGGAGCTCCCCC
>CAZIIB010000724.1:0-2495 GCA_964539125.1 uncultured Thermoanaerobaculia bacterium
TCGAGGCACGCGCGCACCCGCCGCGCCCGCTCCTCGGTGCCGTCGGCCTCGCCCAGGCCGCCGGGGAGGATCACCAGGCTTTCGGCCAGGGCGCGCTCCACCACCTCCTCCACCAGATCCGGAACCTGGGCCGCGTCCACCGCCAGCACCAGGAGGTCGACCGGGGCGGGCAGGGCGGCCAGGTCGGGCCACGCCCGGCAGCCGTCGATCTCGCCGACACCGGGCTTGATCACCCACAGGCTCTCCGGATCGAACCCCTCGGCCAGGAGGTTCCGGAGAACGATCCGCCCCGGGTTGGGCGGATCGGTCCGCCGCGAGACCCCCATGACGGCCACGCTGTTTGGCGCCAGCAGGCGGCCGATCTTGGCCAGCGGGCGCGGGGCGGCCGCGGGGTGGCCCGGCGTGTCGAGGCGGGCCAGGACGTCCAGGGCCACGGGCTCACCGCCAGCGACGACCAGCGGGTTGATCTCGATCTCCGAGACCAGTGTCGGCACGACCTCGGCCGCGAAGCCCAAAAACCGGCGGAGGAGGCGGAGCAGCGGCTTCGGTCCGGTGAGCAACGGCCCGACGAGCGTCGCCCCCACGGCCCGCCGGAGAGCCTCGTCGGACGCGAGGAACGGCGACAGGATGGCCGCCCCCAGCTCGGGCCGGAGGGCCCGGGCCAAGTGCTCGACCTCGACCCCACCGGGACCGAAGGTGACGATCGGTCCGAAATCGTCCGTCCAGCGGGCTCCGAGGAGGAGCTCGGCGCCCAGGCCCGTCCCGTGGGGCACGTGCTCGAAGACTCCGTAGGAGACCTCGCCGAGACCGGCGAAGCGGGCCGTCATCTCGTGCACCGCGGCGGCGACGGCGGCCGGGCTCCTGGCCACCACCCGCACGCCGCCCACCGCGCTCTTGTGGGCGATCTCCGCCGACGCCACCTTGACCACCAACCGGTCACTCGGAAACGCCGACAGGTCGAGCTCTAGGGCCTCCCGGGCGTCGCCTACCAGACGATGGACCGGCACCCGGAGGCCCAGCGCCCGGGCCACCGTCAGACCCTCGGTCTCGAGGAGCGCCCGCCGGCCCTCCGCGCGCGCCCGCGCGACCACTTCGGCGAGCGGCTCGCTCAGGACGGCACGCACCGCGCCGCCTCGCGACCGGCCCGGAAGGCCCGCAGGTTGGTCTCGATCACCTGGTCTCCCTTGGCGGCGAAGGCCCGCCGGAGCTCCTCCTCCAGCCGCTCGGGCTCGACCGGCAGGAGGTCCGCGGCCGCCCCCACCAGCACCACGTTCGCCGCCCGGGACGACCCGGCCTCCCGGGCCAGGCGGTCCGCCTCCACCACCAGGGCCGAGGGGAGCGCACGGATGCGCGCCAAGAGGATCTCCGGATCGGGATAGTCCGGGACGTTCTCGAACGGCTCGGCGGCGGTGACCAGGACGCCCCGGGGAGAGAGGAGCTCGAGCTGTCGCAAGGCCTCCACCGGCTCGGTGGCGAGGATGAGGTGCGCCGTCGCCCGGCCGATCTCGCCACTCCGCACCGGCCGGTCCGCGATCCGCAGGAAGGCCTGGACCGCGCCGCCCCGCTGGGACATGCCGTGCACCTCGGACTGGCGCACCCAGAGCCCCGCCCCGTGGGCCGCCGCGGCGATCAGGGCACCGATCGACAACACGCCCTGCCCGCCCACGCCGGCCAGGACGACGTCACACTTGCGCTCGCCGGCCATCATCGCCCCTCCTTTCCTGATCGCGCCGGCCGGCCTTCCGCCGGCGGGCGTGCTCGATGCACTCGCGCACCAGCACGACCACCGAGAGGCCGTCGTAGTCGATCTCCTCCCGGATCACCCGAGCCATCTCGTCCACCTTCCTGGGGTGGGCCGGGATCACCCGGCAGTGATCCGGGTGGACCCCCAGGCCCAGGAGCAGCGGCTCGATGTGGGACGACGGGACGACCGTGTCCTGGGCACCGGTCATCCCCACCGCGCCGTTGTCCAGGATCAGCACCGTCATGGGCGAGTCGGCGGCCGCCGCGTCGAGGAGCGGCGCCACCCCCGAGTGGAGGAAGGTGCTGTCGCCGATCACCGCCACCGCGGGCCGGAGCCCGGCGTCGGCCACGCCCTTGGCCATGCCGATCGAAGCCCCCATGCACACGCAGGAGTCGATGGCCGCGATCGGCGGCAGGGCCCCCAGGGTGTAGCAGCCGATGTCGGAGGGTACGACGGCCTCCTCGTAGCCCTCGAGGGCCCGGGTGAGGGCCGCGAAGCTGTCCCGGTGCGGGCAACCCTTGCAGAGCTGTGGCGGCCGCGCCGGCAGCTCGATGTCCGGCGCCGGAACGCCGGGGCGGTCCGGCAGACCCAGGGCTCGGCGCACCAGGTCGCTCGACAGGGCGCCGTCGGCCGGCAGGTGACCCGACAGCCGGCCGCGGACCTCGAACCCCTGCGGCACCATGGCGCGCAGGCGCTCCTCCAGGATCGGCCGCCCCTCCTCGAGCACCAGGACGGCGTCCACGTGGTCGGC
>CAZIIB010000725.1:0-2489 GCA_964539125.1 uncultured Thermoanaerobaculia bacterium
TCCTTCTGGAAACTCTGGAAGTCCTTGAAGTTGTCCCGGTAGAGCTCCTTGCCGGTCTCACCGTCCATCACGACCATCAGGATGTCGTACTCGAACCCGGTCTGCTCCACCAGGACCTGGCGGTAGTAGGTGCGGCCGTCGACCGGCGAGGTGAACTCCTCGGTCTTGTAGCCGGAGCGGTCCTGAACGTCGAAGTCCAGGCTCCCGGTGACGATCAGGTCGGCCTGCGTGCGGTTGCCGACGTCCCGCCAGAACGCCTCGCTGGTGGCGAGCTGGTCGAGGTCGAAGGTGGGGAGGTTGATGGGCCCCGGATCGATCACCCGCAGGTCGGTCTCGCGCCGCAGGATCTTCTCGAGATAGCGTCGGAACTCCTTTTCGACGTCGAGGTTCTTCGCCTCGCCCTTGGTCTCGTTCTCCTTGGTGACCACGATGAAGGGGGCGATGGTGATCGAGTCCTTGCCTCGGAGGTCGAGCTTCGCCCGTTGTGGGAGCTTGAGCTTGACCTGGACCTCGGCACGTGCGGCCGGGGCGGCGAGCACCGCGAGGGCCACGAGCGCGGCGGCGCCCGGTGCTCGGAAGTGGCGCGACGGCTTCATGGCGAGCCCTCCCCGGTCTGTTCCTTCTTGGGCTCGCCCGGCTTCGCCGGGGCGGTGGCGCCCGGCGCCTGGCCCGGGCTGGTCGCGCGGAAGCTGTCGTAGAAGTCCACGAAGTGGGCGTAGTTGTTCTTGAGATCCCGGTCGCCCGGCGCCAAGCTGAGCGCCTTCTTGTAGGTGGCCAGGGCGTCCTCGTATCGGCCGGCCGCCTCCTGGGCGACCGCCAGGTTGTTCAGGATCCGGGCGTTGTCGGGGTCGATCCGCTCGGCCTTCTGGAAGCGGAAGAGCGCCTCGCCCCAGAGGCCTCGCTGAGCCATCTGGACACCGAAGCGGAGCTGGGCCTCGGCGTTCTCTCCCGCCGAGTAGCCGCTGCAGCCCGCCATCGCCGCGACGAGGGCGAGACAGACGATCCAGCTCGACGTGGCGCGCAATCTCATGGTCGGTTACCTCGCTCGGGTGCCGAGCCGGGCCCGGCGGGTCACCTCGGTCTCGTTCAGCGACCTCCAAGGCACGGTCAGTGGTCCAGTTCGGCGAGTATATACGAGCCCCCGCGCCTTCCACGGCACCCCGGTCTCGTTCCGAGCGGGCGATCGGCGCTCTGTTTTCCGTCCCAACCACAGAGACATGCCGAACCGTCGAGACATCCTGATCGCCCTCGCCACCTGCCATGAGCTTCCGCGACCCGCCGCCTGTCGGCTCGCCCGGAGGCTCGATCGCTGGCGGGCCGCCGACTGGGCGGCCGACGCCGCCACCGCCCAGGCCCTGGAGGTGCCGGTGGACGCCCTCGTTCTCGCCCGGACCCTGCTCGACCGCGCCGCCGCCGAGTCCGGCCGCGCGATCCGCCGGAGCGCGGAGCTGGGCGCCGAGGTCGTCGCCCTCGGAGACCCCGGGTACCCGGCGGCTCTGGACGACCTCGAGCTGCCGCCGCCGGCCCTCTTCGTGCGCGGGCGGCTCCCCGCGGAAGGTCCGGAGCGGGCGGTGGCCGTCGTCGGCTCGCGGCGGGCCGACCCGTACGGCAAGGAGGTCGCCGGCCTCTTCGCCCGTCAACTCGCCGAGGCCGGTCTGACCGTGGTCTCGGGCTTCGCCCGGGGGATCGACGCCGCGGCCCACCGGGGGGCGCTGGAGGCCGCCACCTCCGGCCCCTGCCCGACGGTGGCGATCCTGGGCTCCGGCCTGGGCGTCGACTACCCCCGGGGGCATCGTCGCCTGGGCGAGTCGATCGCGGAGCGGGGCGCGCTGGTCAGCGAGTTCCCGCCGGAGCTCGCGCCCAAGGCTTGGCACTTCCCGGTGCGCAACCGGCTGATCGCGGCCCTCGCCGCGGCGGTCCTGGTGGTCCGCGCGGCCCCGCGCTCGGGCTCGCTGGTGACCGCCCGGCTCGCCCTCGACCTGGGCCGGGAGGTGTTCGCGGTGCCGGGCCGGATCTTCGAGGAGCGCTCCCTCGGCACCAACGCGCTGATCGCCGACGGCGCCCAGGTGGCGCTCCATCCGCGCGATCTGTTGGAGCGGCTGGGCCTGCCGGCAGAGGGGCTCTCACCCGTGCCGGCAGGGAAGCCCGGCGGTGCCCCGCCCGGGGTGAGGGGTCTCGCGGGCGAGGTGCTGGCCGCCCTCACCCCCGGCGAGGCCACCGCTCCCGAGACCCTCGCCGCCCGCCTGGGAGAAAGTGTGGACCGTGTCCTCGGCACCCTGCTCGAGCTCGAGCTCCAGGGCCGGGTCCGCCGCTACCCGGGGCCGGCCTACGTCCGCCGCCCGTGATCCCGAGAGGATTCCGTCGAGTTGCGGAGCCTCGCCGCCGGGTGCTACGGTCCCTCGCCAGCCCGACAGCGTTGCGCTCGACCGCCCCTTCGGGGCGCCCGGGCGACGGGCGTCCGCCGTCGCGCGGACGCTCAGGCGCGCGTA
>CAZIIB010000726.1:0-2488 GCA_964539125.1 uncultured Thermoanaerobaculia bacterium
GCCCGCCGCCGCGACGACGAATCCGAGGTGACTGAACGAGGCGCGTTTCTGCACTGTGAGCCCTCCCGGGGAACGACCGGTCCCCACCCCTCGAGACAACAGAGATCAAGTCGACCTGTAGAACGACCGCCGGAATTGTAGCCGAGACGTCACAAAGGCCCGGGAGCGCGCCGTCACGCCCCTTCCACCCGCTCGGGGTGGCTGTAGACGTTGAAGCGGCCATCGCGCACGAAGCCCACCAGGGTGACCCGGAAGCGCTCGGCCACCTCCACCGCCAGGCTGGTGGGCGCCGAGACCGCGCAAACCATCGGGATGCCCGCCGCCACGCTCTTTTGCAGGATCTCGAAGCTCGCCCGACCGCTGACCAGCAGGACGTGCCGGTCGAGGAGACGCTCCGGCCCCAGCTCGCCGTCGAGGACTGCTCGGCCGACCAGCTTGTCGAGGGCGTTGTGGCGGCCCACGTCCTCCCACACCGCCAGACGCCGACCGGTCTCGTCGAACAGCCCGGCGGCGTGAAGCCCGCCGGTGGCATCGAAGCCGCGCTGGGCGGTCCGCAGGACGGCGGGCAGCCCGGAGATGAGCGCGGGAGCCAGGTTCGGCCCCGGAGCCACCGGCTCGCAGCCGGCCACCAGGAGCTCGTCGAGGGCGGCCCGGCCGCAGACCCCACAGGCGCTGCCGGTGAAGAAGTGGCGCTCGAGCGAGCGCAGGTTGGGCAGGCGGCGGGCGGCGAGCTCGATCTCGACGAAGTCGCGCTCGAGCTCGGTCTCCGGGTCCACCTCGGTACCGGCCTCGATCCCCGCGATGAGCTCCCGGTCGCGCACCAAGCCCTCTCCGTAGAGGAAGCCCACGGCCAGCTCCCGGTCCCCTCCCGGCGTGCGCATGGTCACCGCCAGGGTGCGCCGCTCGCCGCCGGCGGCGACCCGGATCTCGAGCGGCTCCTCCACCGCCACCGGATCGAGGCGCTCGCGGGTGGGGCGCGGCCCCATCTCCCGGATCGTCACCATCGCCGGCGCGTCGCCGGCGCCGCGCCGGATCACGGTCTCTCCTCCGGCGGTGGCGGTGGCGGTGGCGGGACGGCCGGGCTCGGAGCCAGCGCTTCGTCCCGAGGCGGCTCGGAGGACCTCTCGAGCGAGATCATGGAGGTCGTTTCTATCACTCTCCAGCGCCCGGCGAGGCGCGGCCAGAGCTCGAAGGCGACCAGGACCGCGGCGAGTGCCGCGGGCCCTCCGGCGGCCGGACCGCCCACTCCGGCCAGCGGCGCCGCCGCGAGGACCACGGCCAGGTACGCCGCGGCCCCCACCACCAGCCCGCCGCCGACCAGGACGAGGATCCTTCCCGGCGTCCGGGGAGGGCGGAACCGGACCTGGGAGAGGAGACAGCCGGCGGCGAGCGAACCGACCTCGGGGTAGGAACCCCCGGCCCACCACAGGGCGAGGACGGCGAGACCGGCGGCGCGGCGCAGCCAGGGATCCCAGCCGGGCAGCCTCGGCAGGGCGAACCCGACGGCCAGGGCGAGGGCCAAGCCCACCACCACGCCGCCGACCACGTCGCGCACGAAGTGGACGCCGAGGAGCACCCGAGTCGCCGCCACCAGGATCACCAGAAGCGCCGCCAGAGCCCCCACCCACCGCCGGCGCGCCCGCAGCGCCACGAAGCCCCAGACCGCCGCGGTGTTCTGGGCATGACCGCTCGGCCACGAGGCGCCCGTGGCGGTGGCGCGGACCCACCGCGAGACCGCGCTCCCGGCCACCTGGAAGGGCCGCGGCTCGCCGACCAGGGCCTTCAACCAGATGTTGGTGCCGAAGGAGGCGGCGAGCACGAGGCCCAGGCGGCGCCCGACGTCGGGCGAGACCAGCCAGAAGCCGAGGGCCACGAGCGCGAGCTGCGCGTAGCCCGAGCCCAGCCAGGTGAGGACGAAGAGGATGCGGTGGGCCAGGTCCATCGGTCAGGTCGGGGAGAAAGCCATGACTCTACCCCGACCGCAGGGTGGCCGGGGGCGAGCCGCGATGCGAGAATCACCCGCGTCCGAGGAAGCGCGTGATGGCGGATCATCGAGACGGCAAGAGCTCCCTGAACAGGACCCCGAACGGGGCCCCGATGGGCGCCCTGGCGTCCCGCCTGGCGGTCGCCGGGGCGGCGCTGCTCTTCTCCACCGGTGGCACCGCCATCAAGCTCACCTCCTTCAGCCCGTGGCAGGTGGCGAGCTTCCGCTCCGGGATCGCCGCCCTGGCCCTCGCCGTCATGGTGCCCCGGGCCCTCCGCTCGCTGTCGCGGCGGAGCCTTCTCGTGGGCCTGGCCTACGCCGCCACGATGGTGCTCTACGTCGCGGCGAACAAGTACACCACCGCCGCCAACGCCATCTTCCTCCAGTCCACCGCCCCGCTCTACGTCTTGATCCTCTCGCCCCGCCTTCTCGGCGAGCGGACCCACCGGAGCGACCTCGGCTGGATGGCCTTGATCGGCCTCGGCCTCGCCGCCTTCTTCGTGG
>CAZIIB010000727.1:0-2478 GCA_964539125.1 uncultured Thermoanaerobaculia bacterium
ACGAAGCCGCGGTCGTTGTGGGTCACCGTGTTGCAGCTCGCCAGCACCTGGCTCGGCTGCGGCCAACCGGTGTAGTAGAGGTCGATGCCGTAGTTGAACCCCTGGTCGACCACATTGTCGTGGATGTCGAGGTTCGCGGCGTCGAGGCCGGATTGGTCGATGCCCGCGGCGTAGATGCCGGCCGCTTCGCTGTTGCCGTCGGTCACCGTGTTGCCGGAGATCACCCGGCTCATGGTTCCGTGGCCGGTGTCGGCATAGTCCCAGAGATCGACGATCCCGGTGGAATCGGGCATGTCGACCACGTTGCCCGCGATGGTGGAGCTCGAGTTGTTGAGCACCGGATCCTCGTCGAGAGAGTAGGCACTGACCGCGATCCCGGCGGAGGCCGTGTCGGTCACCGAGTTGTTGGCGATCACGAGGTCGAGGTCCGTCTGGTCGCCGTCCGGGTAGAATTCCTCTTCGATCCCGAGGTAGATGCCGCCTTCGTCTGTCGAGTTCGTGATCTTGTTGCCGCTGATCGTGGCGTGGGCGATGATCGAGCCGGCGTCGGCCTCGGAGTAGTAGACCTCGATCCCGTCGCCGACCGGGCTCTGGATCGTGTTGTTGGTGATCGTCGGCGAGGCGACGATGGGATTGGTCTTGTCGGGCGAGTTGGTGGTCAGCTCGATGGTGTAGAACGAGACGTAGATGCTGTCGTCTTGCGCTCCGGTGAAGCTGTTGCCCGAGATCAGCGGCTCGAACTGCGAGTTACCGTTCTCGGACTCTGCGGTGTAGTAAATGTCATCCTCGCCGGAGCCGCTCGCCACGTTGTCGAGGATCTTGGTCGAATCCCGAAAGGACGTTCCCTGGTAGTCGCCCAGGGTGACTACGATGGCGTCGTAGTTGTCGGTAAACGTGTTGCCCGAGACGGTCGGGGAGAAGACGACGCTGCCGCCGGGGCTCGCCTCGAGATCGGCCGAGAGGTAGAGGCCGACCTGGAAGTCGTCGAACGTGTTGTTACTGATCGTCGCGGAGAACGTCTTGGCGGCCGTCGAGGTCGGATCCGTGTCGACGGCGATGCCGGCCTCGATCGGGCCGATGGCCTGGAAGGCGTTGTCGTCGATCACCGGCGCCATGGTGACTGAGGTCGGCTCGAGGTAGATCAGGGACTGGCCGGCAGACGAGCCGTCGTGGGTCAGCGTAAAGCCGGTGAGCGTGGTGCCCGAGGAGAGGGGGGTGTCGACGTTCTCGAAGACGGGGCTGCCACCGGGGGCCGAAAGGGTCGTGGTCGCCTTGCCGGCGCCCTCGATGGCGACGCCGTCCTGGAGCGCCAGGGGGAAGCTCTCTCCGAGGGCGGCGTCGTAGGTGCCCGAGGCCACCTGGACGTCGTCGCCGCTCGTGACGTTCGCCAGGGCCTTGGTGAGGGTCTTCCAGGGCGTTCCGCTGCTCTGGGCGTCGGTGGGCGTGCGCCCGTCGTTCCCGGTGGCCGCGTTGACGTGATAGGTCGCCGCCCAGACCTCGGGCACGGTGACCGCTCCGCTCAGGAGGAAGAGCACCAGGCCCCAGCCCAGCGTCTTCCGTACGAACCCCCAATCCTCCGGACGCGCCAGCGCGCTTCGATACACGAGTAACCCCTCCGAGTGGCCCGAGATTTGTGACCGAGTTGATGGAGTATCTCGACGAGGCGGGGCACTGTCAACAGACGGTTCGGAATATCTTCATGGGCTCGTCTCCGGGGTGTGATGAAATCTCCCCCCGGAGCCCGACACCCGATGACAAGAACCCAGACCGACCGCAGCGGCCCCGCTTCCCGGCGCCGACGAAATCCCCTGCGCTTCCTGCCCCTCTACCTCCTGGTGGCGATGGCCGCGATCCAGATTCCCCTGGCCAAGCTCTGGATCCTGACGCCGTGGAAGGGGGGCGGCTTCGGGATGTTCTCGACCCTCGACAGCTCCTCCTACCGGCCGGTGAGGGTCTACGCCGTCGGCGACGATTGGGAGCGGCGGCTGAAGCTCCCCGACGACCTCAACGGTCCGATCTACGCCGCGGCCTGCCTGCCCACCGACGGCCGCCTCAACGACATCGCCCGCAGAGTGGCCGCCCGCCTGCGCCCCGGCAAGAGGACCGTGCGGGCCGTGCGGGTCGAGGTCTGGAAGACCGCCTTCGACCCCGACACCTCGACCCTCTCGGTTCGCCCCTGGCGAAGTGTCCGCTACGAGCTCGGCCATGGCCCGCGCTGACGCTTCCAACTCCTGGTGGCGGCGCCTGGCCGGGTCGCTCGGGGAGATCGAGCCCTTCGATCTCGCGGCCCGGCTGACCCTGGTCTACTTCATGGTGCGCCCCCTGGGGCCCTGGTGGGCCCACGTCCCGGCTCTCCTCATGGCCTCGTGCGGCCTCCTGGTGCCCTGGATGGCCCGACGGGCCGGCTTCTGGCTCCTCTTCGGCCTGGCGGTCGCCTCGTGGGTGATCCCGGCGTGGAGCTTCATCGACAACCACGGC
>CAZIIB010000728.1:0-2476 GCA_964539125.1 uncultured Thermoanaerobaculia bacterium
CGCATCAAGGGGAGCACCCTCGAAGCCCTGAAGAAGATCGACCCATCGGACCGCTGCCGGATGGTCCGCGCCATCGATCGCCTCGCCGAGGAGCCGCACGCCGGCGGAGTCCTCAAGGGGGAGTTCGGCGGACTGAGACGGGTCCGGGTCGGGGTATACCGCATCATCTACGAGGTGTTCGAAGGCGAGCTCACCATCCTGGTGGTCCGGGTGGCCCACCGGCGCGAGGCCTACCGGTAGGATCGCAGGGCCCGAGGCGCCATGGAACGACGATCCTCCATCTACTGCCGCTGGGGCAAGCGGGCCCTCGACCTGGGGCTCGGTCTCACCGCCGGGGTGCTGCTGCTGCCGCTGGCGTTGGTCCTCGCCGCCCTGGTGCGGCTGCGCCTCGGCTCGCCGATTCTCTTCCGACACGTCCGCCCCGGCCTCGACGGCGAGCCCTTCACGCTTCTCAAGCTCCGGACCATGCGCGACCTCCGGGACGAGTCGGGGAACTTCCTGCCCGACGAGGACCGCCTCACCCGGTTCGGCCGCTTCCTCCGGCGCACCAGCCTCGACGAATTGCCGGAGCTGTGGAACGTGCTCCGGGGTGACATGAGCCTGGTCGGTCCGCGGCCGCTGCTCCTCGAGTACCTCCCCCGCTACACCGCCGAGCAAGCCCGGCGGCACGACGTCCGGCCGGGGATCACGGGCTGGGCGGTGGTCCACGGGCGAAACGCCCTGTCCTGGGAGGAGAAGTTCGACCTGGACGTCTGGTACGTGGATCACCTGAGCCTCGCGCTCGACCTGAAGATCCTGCTGCGCACCCTCCGCGCCGTCGTGCGCCGGGAGGGGATCAGCGCCCCGGGGCACGCCACGATGCCGAAGTTCCAGGGGACCCGCCGATGAGCTCGCGGCGCGCCGTGGTCCTGGGGGCGGGCGGGCACGCCAAGGTCGTCATCGCCACCCTCGAGGCCCTGGGTTGGGAGGTGGCCGCGGCCTTCGACGACGCCGAGGCGCGGTGGGGCGGGGAGATCCTGAACGTGCCGCTTCTGGGGGGCCTGGAGGCCGCTGTCGAGCACCCGGCCGACGGCGCCGTGCTCGCCATCGGCGACAACCGGGACCGCAGGGAGATCGCCGGCCGCCTGGAGCTGCCCTGGATCTCGGCGGTCCACCCGTCGGCCGTCGTCCACCCCTCGGTCTCTCTCGGCGCGGGCACCGTGGTCTTCGCCGGCGCCGTGATCCAGCCGGACACCGAGATCGGCCGCCACGCGATCGTCAACACCGGCGCCTCGGTCGACCACGACTGCCACCTGGGCGACTTCGTCCACGTGGCCCCCGGCGCACGGCTCGCCGGAAGCGTCACGGTAGGTGAGGGGTCCCTCATCGGGGTGGGCACCTCAACCGTTCCAGGCGTCACCATTGGCGCCTGGTCTCTCGTCGGTGCGGGTAGCGTCGTGATCCGGGATCTGGGGAGCCAGGTCGTGGCCTACGGCAACCCGGCTCGTCAGCGGGCAGCAAGCCTGGAGCCATCAGCGAGCCCGAGAGGATCGACGAAGAGATGAGAGTCCGCTGCTACGACCCAGAAGGCAAGCGGCTGGTCTTCCTGACGCGACCGGCGAGCCCCGATTTCTGGGACACGCACTGGCAGACATCGCCCAAGGAAGCTCTGTACGGCCCTCCTCCCAAACGCTCGCTGTTCGTCGTCGAAACGGAGCGTTTCGTGCCCCGGGGGAGCCGGGTCCTCGAGGGTGGCTGCGGCCTGGCCCAAAACGCCTGGCACCTGTACCAGGAGGGGTACAGGACGATCGCCCTAGATTACGTGCCGCGCACACTCTTCGAAGTTCAGAGACGAGTCCCACAGGTCGAGCCCGTGCGCGGAGACGTGCGATCGCTTCCCTTGCCCGACGACAGCGTCGACGCCTACTGGTCGATCGGCGTCATCGAACACTGGTACTTCGGGTATG
Source organism: uncultured Thermoanaerobaculia bacterium (assembly GCA_964539125.1). GTDB lineage: Bacteria > Acidobacteriota > Thermoanaerobaculia > Multivoradales > DATKCC01 > CAVUBL01. The sequence continues at coordinate 1,947 of CAZIIB010000728.1, forward strand.
AGGAGGCCAGAGACGAGATGGCGCGCGTGCTGCGGCCCGGCGGCCACCTCTTCCTCACCTTCCCGTACATGAGCCCTCTGCGCAAACTGCGCGCGAGCCTCGGCACCTATCCCACGTGGACCGGCGACGGAGAGAGCTTGAGCTCCTTCTACCAGTTCGGCCTCGATCACCGACGGGTGGCGCACGACTTCGAAGCGGCCGGCTTCGCCTTGGTGGCGCAGCGGCCCTTCCTCGGAGTCAGCGGGCTGGAGGAGGAGCTGCCGCAGCGGCTGGCCCGCCTGGTGGGCCTCACTCGGGGGGGCGGTCGGCTCCGCCGCGCCGTGCGAGCCGCCCTGGCGGTCGTCTCGACCTCCTTCGCCTCGCACTGCATGCTCCTCGTCCTACGAAGAGGCGGCTTGCCGCCGTGAGCCGCGTCTATCTCTCCCCGCCCCACATGTCGGGCCACGAGCTCGAGCTGGTCCGCGAGGCCTTCGCGTCGAACTGGATCGCGCCGCTGGGCCCCCAGGTGGACGCCTTCGAGCGCGAGCTGG
>CAZIIB010000729.1:0-2474 GCA_964539125.1 uncultured Thermoanaerobaculia bacterium
GGACGACGGCGCCTGTAGGAGAAGCCCGTTGCCGCCGGCCACCGGCGGCAACGGGGTCGGGTTCCTCGCAAGGAAGGATGGCGCGGCTCCATGGCGCAAGTGAACAGGCTGATCGCGCTCGCCTCACGGCCGCTGGGCTTGCCCAGCGTGTCCGATTTCGAGCTGGTCTACTCTGCGGTCCCCTCAACCGGTCCCGGCGAGGTGCTGGTTCGGTCGGTCTACCTGTCGCTCGATCCCTACATGCGGGGCCGGATGAACGGTACCGACTCCCATGCCCGGCCGGTCGCCATCGGGGAGCTGATGCCCGGAGCAGCGGTCGCCTACGTGGTGGAGTCCGAGGATCCGAGCTTCCGGGCGGGGGATGCGGTCGTAGGGATGTTGGGCTGGCAGGAGTTCGCCGTCGCCCCGGGGCGCGAGCTGAGAAAGATCGACCCCGGCCTGGCACCGATCTCGACCGCTCTCGGAGTGCTTGGCATGCCCGGGCTGACGGCTCTCTTCGGCCTGCTGGACGTCTGCGACCCGCAGCAGGGAGAGACCGCCGTGGTCTCCGGGGCCGCGGGAGCGGTCGGGATGCTCGTCGGCCAGATCGCCAAGATCCGGGGATGCCGCGTCGTGGGGGTGGCGGGCTCCGACGCCAAGATCGCGTGGTTGCTCGACGAGCTCGGCTTCGACGCGGCGCTCAACTACAAGGCGGCCGACGGTTTCGAGGACCGGCTCGGGGAGGTCTGCCCCGACGGCGTCGACGTCTACTTCGACAACGTCGGTGGGGCCGTCACCGATGCGGTCGTGCAACGGCTCCGCGCTCGGGCGCGGATCTCCCTGTGCGGAGAGATTTCGCAGTACAACCTGGAGAGGCCCGAGATGGGGCCGCGCTGGCTGGGTCAGTTGATCGTCCACCAGGCGAGGATGCAGGGCTTCCTGATCTCCGGCTACGCCCAGCGGTTCTCCGAAGGTCTCGAGCAACTGGCGACATGGCTCGAGGAGGGGAAGCTCAAGTACCGGGAGGACGTGGCCCAGGGACTCGAGGCCGCGCCCCAGGCCTTCATCGGCATGCTGCAGGGCAAGAACCAGGGCAAGCAACTGGTGCGGCTCTCGGAGTCGTGACCCGCCTCGCGCCCCTGCGGCGCATCGACCGAGTGACGAAGGACAGTCAGGAGGAAGTTTCTGTTTCGACAACGCCGCCCCGAACCGACCGAGCCTCTCCGGGGCGACCTGCTGAGCGTCGAGGGCCTCGAAGAGCGAGCCAAGGCACTCGCCGCCGTCTTCACGCCGGCTCCCCTCACCCGCGCCCACGGGCACGACGTCCTGCCGAGACTGGAGGCGAACGTCCGCCTCCTCGCCGCGGCGTACCACGACCTCGCCGACGACATCCACCGGGGCGTCGCGGTTCCTCCGGCCGCCGAGTGGCTTCTCGACAACTTTCACCTCATCGAGTCGGAGGCGCGCGCCGTGCGGCGGGACCTCCCCGTCCGCTACTACCGGACGCTGCCCAAGCTCGCAGCCGGTGAGCTCGCGGGCAGAGCCCGCATCCATGCGCTGGCGCTGGACCTGATCCGGCACGGCGACGGCCGGGTCGACGAGGAGCGGCTCACCCGCTTCTTCCTCGCCTTCCAGGTCGTGGCGCCCCTGACGATCGGCGAGCTCTGGGCGCTGCCCAGCATGCTCAAGCTCGCGCTGCTCGAGAACCTGAGGCTCCTCGTCGCCTGGATCCTGGCCGGGCGGACGGCGCGTCGGGAAGCGGATCGCGCTCTCGCGCGGCTGGAGCACGGCGATCCCGCCGGTCCCCTGCCCGATCCGCTCCCGAGCGCCTTCGTGGCACAGCTCCGGCAGCGAATGCGCGAGTACGGTCCCAGCCTGTCCCCGCTCGCCGCCGCGGTGGAGCAGGCGCTCGCCGCGGGCGGGACGACGCCCGAGGACGCGGTCCGGCTCGAGCACCAGCGCCAGGCCGCCGATCAGGTCTCCACCGCCAACACGGTGACCAGCCTCCGGTTCTGCGCGACGCTCGACTGGAGCCGCTTCGTAGAGCGGGTCAGCCCGGTGGAGGAGATCCTACGGCGGGACCCGGCGGGGATCTACCCGCGGATGGACTTCGCCAGCCGCGACCGGTACCGGCACGCCGTGGAGGATCTCGCCGAGCCCACCGGCGAGGCCCAGGTGCGCGTCGCCCTGCGCGCCGTCGAGAGTGCCCGCCGGGCCGCCCAGCGCAAGGGAATCGCCAACCGGGCGGCGCACGTCGGCGATCCCCTGATCGGACCGGGCCGGCGAAACCTCGAGACCGACCTGGCGTACCGCCCGCGCCTGGGCCAGCGACTCCGCCGCGGGGTCTTCGCCCACGCCACCGCCGCGTATCTCGGCGCCATCGGCCTGCTGACCGCCCTCGGCGTTCTCGCCGCCTACGCCTACGCCGGCGCGACGTGGGCCGTCGGGATGGCGACGGCCGTGGCTCTGCTCGCGCTGCTCCCTGCGAGCGAGCT
>CAZIIB010000730.1:0-2472 GCA_964539125.1 uncultured Thermoanaerobaculia bacterium
AGGGCGAGGAGGACGAGGACGGCGAATCTCATGGCTCTCGCGGAGGCCGGCCGGGCTCAGCCTCCGAATCCCTCCGGCCACTCCTCCTGCAGACGCCTCGTCGCCTCCCAGTGGGCCAGGAGCTCGGCCATCGAGTCGCCGCCGAGCTTCTCGAGGAGGGCGTCGGCGAGGACGAGGGCGACCATGGCCTCGGCGATGACCCCGGCGGCGGGCAGCGCCGTGACGTCGCTCCGCTCGTACTGGGAGGTCCGGGCCTCCAGGGTGTCGAGGTCGACGCTCGGCATGCCCTTGCGCAAGGTCGAGATCGGCTTCTTGTAAGCGGTAATCACGATGTCGGCGCCGTTGGTGACGCCGCCCTCGAGGCCACCGGCGCGGTTGGTGGGGCGGTGGAAGCGGCCCGGTTCGCCGCCGGCGCCCGGTTGCCACTCGATGGGGTCGTGGGCCTCGCTCCCCATGGCCTGGCTGACCGCGACGGCGGCGCCGATCTCCACCGCCTTGACCGCCGGCACGCTCATCACCGCCTGGGCCAGGCGGCCGTCGAGCTTCTCGCCCCAGGCCACGTGGGAGCCGAGGCCGGGCGGCACGCCATGGGCGACGACCGTGACCGCGCCGCCCAGGGTCTCGCCGTCCTCCTTGGCCCGGTCGACCAGCGCCACCATCTCGTCTTCGAGGTCCCGGTGGATCGCCCGGAGCGGCGAGCCGTCGTCCACTGCGGAGATCTCTGCCCAGCCGGGCACCGGCCGGTCGGCGCCCAACGGCCCCAGGAAGCGCACGCCGCTCCCGATCTCCACCCCGAAGGTGGCGAGGAGCGTGCGAGCGATGGCGCCGCAGGCCACGCGGGCCGTCGTCTTCCGGGCCGAGGCCCGCTCCAGGACGTCGCGCAGGTCGCGGCGCAGGTACTTGAGGCCGCCCGAGAGGTCGGCGTGGCCGGGGCGCGGGGCGTGGAGGCGGCGCTTGGCCGCCATGTGGGGGTCGACCTCCCAGGGGTCCATGATCGTGTCCCAGCTCGCCCAGTCGCGGTTCTCGATCCAGATGGCGATGGGGGAGCCGAGGGTCTCGCCTCCGCGGACGCCGCCCACGATCCGGGCCTCGTCGCGCTCGATCTGCATGCGCCGGCCCCGGCCGTAGCCGTGCTGGCGCCGGGCGAGATCGCGGGCGATCACCTGCCGGTCGAGCCGCAGGCCGGCGGGGATGCCGGAGAGGATCGCGGTCAGGCCCGGGCCGTGACTCTCGCCGGCCGTGGTGAGCTGGAGGCGGCGCAGCATCGTGGGGGCGAAGTGTACACTCAGGGCTACAAAGAAGCTCTATCTCCACGCCCCCCCACAACACTCCCTGGCTCGGCGAACGAACGTCCCGCGATCTGCCGCTCCCCAGCGCTGGCCCCTCGAAGGGGCATCTCTTCCCTGGGCGGCCTTCCTCGTCTCAGCGGCACACCGACGTCGCGGACGGGCGACCTACATTCCCCACCAGCGGATCGCTGCAAAACCCGAGAGGGCCAGGACCAACGCCAGCAGGGTCATGGCCCACCCGGAGAGGGTGGGGATCGCCAAGACCGAGTTAACGTGGAGAATGTAGTCTTGCGTGCCCGGGCAGCCGTTCTCGTCGGTGGCAGTGATCGTGAAGCTGTAGTCGCCGAAGTCCGTAGGGGTGCCCGCCAGATCGGCGTTCGCAGTCGCAACGAGCGGGCTGATCCCGAGACCCGGAGGGAGTACCCCGGCGGTCACCGTGAAGAAGTACAGCCCGCTGCCGCCGGTGGCCGAGAGCGTCTCGGAGTAGGGGACGTTGCGCACGGGATTGGGCATGGTGGGAGGGAGGACCGTGATCGTCGGGCAGGCGGCCGGATTGACCAGGATCGCATAGGCCTGGCTCACCTGGCAGCCGTTCTCGTCGGTGGCGGTGATCGTGAAGCTGTACGGGTTTGCCGTGGTGGGAATGCCCGCCAGGGCGACCGTCTTGAGCGGGGGCGGGGTCACCGGCGTGAGCGCCAGCCCGGCAGGCAGCAAGCCGGCCGTGACGGAGAAGACATATGTGTCCGGGACGCTGCCGCCGGCGATGATCGGCTCGCTGAAGGGAACGCCCACCGCAGTATTGGGGAGCGTGTCGGGAAGGAGCGTCAGGGTCGGACAGCCGGCCGGGTTGATGGTGAGCGTATAGAGCCTGGACCCCGTGCAGCCCTTCTGGTCGGTGGCGGTAATCGTGAAGACCCACGTGCCGGACGAGAGCGGTGTGCCGGAAAGGATGCCGGTGTTGAGATCGAGGGAAAGATCGGGTTGCAGAGTCCCGGCCGTCACCGCAAACGTGTACGGTCCGGTGCCGCCATTGGCGGAGATCACTTCGGAGTAGAAGACACCGAGCTCTCCGGACGGCAGCGTGATCGGATCCACGGTGATGACCGGGCAGACCGGGATGCACAGGGAGGCGGTGGTGGTGTCGAGGGTCACCGCGCCGTTGCGGGCCAGAAGCTGACCGGAG
>CAZIIB010000731.1:0-2472 GCA_964539125.1 uncultured Thermoanaerobaculia bacterium
ACTTGACCAGCGCGAAGTCCAGTCGAATTCTGTTTCCTCGCTCCAGCGCGGGCAGCACCTTGCCCAGTCGGAGGGAGCGAGCTGCGTCCTTGTCCTCTGCAAAGCCCTCTGCGCCTGCGGGAATCCTGACATCGACGGTCATGTGAAACGAATCCTCCCTCGCTTGGTGGCTCTTCGAGGTACTTTACCGAAGATCCACTGAAAGAAGCCCTTGTAGTCCCCAATCTTCTCAGTTCTGATCTCGACGGAGACGACTGTCCCCTTCCACGGGGAGTTGAACCTATATCGATCATGACGAGGTTCATCGTAGGGATCGATGAACAGCTCGCTCATGGCCTCGTCTTCCTTGGCCCGCCGGAGTCGGTAGGCCGCGGTCCCAGAGAGGAGAAAGAAGTAGCCTCCGCTGCCTTTGGCGATGCTGCGAGTGATGAACAGGCCCGCGCCCGCATTCTCGACCGTTCCATATTGGCCCCGAACCGCACCGGTGATGCCGGGTCGCATTGCAAGCCCAAGCGCAACCTCGTCGCTGGCGGCGGCCATCGCCAGAGCCACCGGTTCCATGTGCACCCACTCAGGATGGAACTCCAGGATCGCCTCCGGGGAATCGTTCTCAAAGGGCCGATTCCGGTCCACGAACGCTCTGACGTTCTGTAGCGCAACGCTGTTGGGGATCACGAGCTTGGGCATCGAGCCGATGTTACCTGGGGGTGTGTATCTCGGCCCTCACAGCAGCGGGCTGAGCCAGCGGGCGACGCGGTCGCCGGCCTTGTGACGCGCGGGGCGCCGGGACCAGGCCTCGGCCGTGATCTCCTCGGAGCGGGAGAGATCCTCCTCGAACGCCTCCTCGAGACGGCGGCCGGTCTCCGGGTCGAGGACCACCAGGTTGCACTCGGCGTTGAAGTGGAACGAGCGGAAGTCGAGGTTGGTCGAGCCGACCACCGACGCCCGGGCGTCGGCCACCATCGACTTGGCGTGGAGGATCGCCGCCTGGTACTCGAAGATCCGAACGCCGTGGGCGAGGAGCTCCCGGAAGTAGCCGTGCCCCGCGTGGCGGACGAGGGGCACGTCGGTGCGGCCCGGCAGGAGCAGCCGCACGTCGACCCCGCGCTCGACGGCCTCGCCCAGGATGGGCACCGCGCCGGCGCGTGGAGCGAAGTAGGAGTTGGTGATCCAGACCCGCTCGCGGGCCGCCGCGACGATCGCCGCCAGCACCGCCGCGGACTCGCCGTACCCCCGGTTGGGCCGCGCGTCGAGGACCAGGACGCGGGCCCCTTCGCCGCTCTCGCGCGCCGTGTCCAGAGGGTCGATCCGAAACGGCTCACCGCCGGCCCGGAGCCATCCCTCGGAGAAGACGACCGCCATCTCCCAGGCCACGGGGCCGGTGACCCGCAGGTGGGTGTCGCGCCACGACACTCTCGGCGCGGCCCCGCCGCCGATCCGGCGCGCCCTGCGGGCGGGAAGTGGGTACGAGCCATACTCCTCGGCGATGTTCATGCCGCCGGTGAACGCCACGCGGCGGTCGACCACCAGGATCTTGCGGTGGTCCCGGTAGAGCTGGAGCCAGAGCTTGGCGAGCAGCGGGTGGAAGAGGCGGGCCTCGATGCCCCGCCGCTCCATGTCGGCCCAGAAGGCGCCGCGGGTGGCGAAGGAGCCGAGGGCGTCGGCCAGGGCGCGAACCCGCACTCCCCGGCCGGCGGCGTCCGCCAGGTCGTCCAGGAAGGCCCGGCCGGTGGCGTCGTCGCGCCAGACGTAGGACTCGACGAGCACCTCGGTGGTGGCCTCGCGGATCGCCCGGCGCATGGCCGCGAAGGCGTCGGCGCCATGGGTGAAGACCTCCACTCGGTTGCCCCGGTGCACCGGCCCTTCGTCGATCCGGCGGAGCAGCACCTCGAAGCCCGGGTCGTCGAGCCCGTGGGGGAGACCCTTCGCCAGCTCTCCGACCCGATCCGCCCGCAGCTCGCGGGGCAGCCGGCGGCCGGCCGGCGGCCGCAGGACCGGTTTCCACCGGCGCCGGCGCCTCGGTCGCCGCGTCATCGGATGCCGTACTGCTCGAGCCGGTCGTAGAGGGTGCGCACCGAGATCCCCCGCAGGCGCGCCGCCCGCTCCCGGTGGCCGCCGGTGCGCTCCAGGGCCTCGAGGATGGCCCGGTGCTCGGGCCGCCGCGTGGGCTCGACCGGCGCGTCCTCGGGGCCCGCTTCGCGGGCGTCGGTCACCAGGTTGCCGAGGGCCGGGAGGAGGTGCTCGGGGTCGGCCCGGCGCGCGGCGGCGGGCCTGCACGAGCTGCAGCCGCCTGCACGGGCGGCAGGAAGCGCTTGCAGGCCGCGTCGCGGTGAATCGAGCAAGTCCATTCTTCCGTCACTCGTCGAGGCATCGGCGGCGGGCACGCCCCGTGCCTCTGGGGAGATCGGCCGGCCGCGGAGGGCCAGCAGATCGAGGTGACCTACATGACGGCCGAGCGCGACGGCATCGCCC
>CAZIIB010000732.1:0-2469 GCA_964539125.1 uncultured Thermoanaerobaculia bacterium
TCTCCCCCGACTTCCTCGCCGAAGTCGCCCGGCGCGACCCCGCCCCCGCCACCCCAGAAGCCGACCTCGCCGGTCCCTGGCGCGTCACCACACTCTACGGTGCCGGCGATCCCCACTGGGCCTGCCTCGCCCTCGGCGAGCCCCGGCCCCGCCTCACCCTCCAGACCCCCGACCTCGCCTACCTGGCGGCCGCCGCCCTCGCCACCACCGGCCGCCCCGACACGGCAGCGGCCTTCCGCTTCCAGGAAGCCGCCGACCACCGCCTCCACCTCCTCTGGCACGGCCACCCGGTCGGCACCTCCCCAAGCGTCATCCGACCCGGCGGCGACCACCTTCCAACAGTCCTCGGCGCCCTCGCCGACCTCCGCACCCAACCCCTCCCCTTCGCCCACTACCTCCTCTCCGTCCCCGACGAAGTGCTGCGCCGCGCCGGCGCGATCGCCGTCCAGCTCCTCCGGGAGGCCGGCCGATGAGCGGCGACGCCGGAATCGCGCTCGAGCCCGTCTTCCGCGAGACCTTCCTCGCCGACTTCCGCGAGCCCGCCCACGTCGAGATCCTCCGGCTCGCCGGCGACCTCCTCCACACCCTCGCCGTCGAGACCTTCTACTGGCTCGGCGAGGAAGACCTCGGCCTCTGTGGCCTCCGCCGGGACCTGACCGCGGCCGCCGCCGACCTCGACCACCTCGTGAGCTACCTCCAGGCCATCGCCTGGACGCCGGCCGGAGGGCTCCATGACCCGCCGGGGCCCTCCGAAGAAGTCACCCTTCGCCGAGCGGCCGAGGCGTGGGCCGAGCGGGTCGGCCGGGTCGTCGGCGAGATGCGGGAGGCGGTGGGGCAGAGCCAAGGCGGGTCGGCCGGGTAGGCAGGCCGGGCCGCGCGCTTCCATGCAGATTGAACATCTGATGTTCAATTGACAAGACCGCCGGCAAATGGTACACCGGCTGCATGATTCCGCGCACCCTCCAGCCGCGCCTCGAATCGCTGGTCGGCCAGTACCCGGCGGTCTTCCTGACGGGCCCGCACCAGTCCGGCAAGACCACCCTCGCCCGGGCCACCTTTCCGGACTTCCACTACGTCTCGCTCGAGGACCTCCAAAACCGGCAGCGGGTCGCAGACGATCCCCGGGGCTTCCTGCGCGGCCTGGAGGGCGCCGGCGGCGTGATCCTCGACGAGGTGCAGCGGGTCCCGGACCTCTTCTCCTACCTTCAGGGCTTCCTCGACGAAGAGCGCGGAGGCCCGTTCGTCTTGACCGGATCGCAGCACTTCCTCCTCTCGGAGAAGATCAGCCAGTCCCTGGCCGGCAGGACGGCCATTCTAGAGCTCTTGCCCCTCTCCCTGGCCGAGGCCACCCGGCGGCCCGCCTTGGCGCCGGAGGAGATCGCCGACCCCGCGGCCCTCGGAGGGGGCACGCCCACGATCACCCTGGAAGACGTGCTCTTTCGCGGCGGGTTCCCACGGATCCACGAGCGGCATCTCGACCCCACCACCTGGTTCGACGGCTACGTGCGCACCTACCTGGAGCGCGACGTACGATCGCTTTCGAACGTCGGAAATCTCGAGACCTTCGCTCGGTTCCTGGCTCTCTGCGCGGGCCGGAGCGGTCAGCTCCTGAACGCCTCCGGCCTGGCGTCCGACGCGGGGGTGAGCCACGCGACCGCGCGCCGCTGGATCTCGATCCTCCAGGCGAGCTACGTGCTCGACCTGCTTCCTCCGCACCACGAGAACTTCTCGAAGCGGCTCATCAAGAGCCCGAAGCTCCACTTCCTCGACACCGGGCTCCTCTGCTACCTACTGGGCCTGCGGCGGAGCGCCGACCTCTCCGTCCACCCGTTGCGTGGGCCGATCTTCGAGACGTACCTGATCGCGGAGCTCCGGAAGTGCTTCCTCCACCAGGGCCAGCGCCCGCGGCTCTACTTCTGGCGGGATTCCACGGGACGGGAAGTCGATGCACTCCTCGACTTCGGGACCCGGCGCGTGCCCATCGAAGCCAAGGCCGGCGAAACGGTCCTCCGGGAGGCCTTCCGCACCCTCGACCACTACCTCTCGCTCTCCGGCGACGAGACCGGGGTCCTGGTCTACGGCGGTACCGAGAGCTTCCCCCGGGGCCGGCACGTGGTCCGGAGCTGGTGGCAGCTCGCCGGCCCGCACCCCGTCAAGGCGCCGTGACCGGATACCCCTGGGGCAGCTTCATCCCCAGGTTCTTGACCAGGAAGGCCCAGCCGTCCACCACCTCGTCGATGATCTTCGAGGTCGGTCGGCCGCCGCCGTGGCCGGCTCTCGTCTCGATGCGGATCAAGACCGGGGCGTCGCCCGCCTGGTCGCGCTGGAGGCGCGCCGCGAACTTGAAGCTGTGGCCCGGCACCACCCGGTCGTCGTGATCCGCCGTCGTCACCAGGGTGGCCGGGTACTTCGTCCCCGGCTTCAGGTTGTGGTAGGGCGAGTAGGCGTAGAGCGCCTTGAACTCCTCCG
>CAZIIB010000733.1:0-2466 GCA_964539125.1 uncultured Thermoanaerobaculia bacterium
CGTTGAACAGGTTGACCCGGGCCTCACCCAGGGTGGTCGCCGGGTTGCCCGGCGCTCCGGCGAAGGCCGTGGGATCGGTGAAGCCGGTGCCCGGCGGATCGAGGTCGAAGACGTGGAGCTGGACCGGGTTGCCGCCCTGCGAGGCCAGCGGCCAGCCCATGTCCTCCATGGCGCCCGGCGTGACGTCGAGGCCGAGGAAGGGCAGGTCCGGGTTGATCGCCGGTTCCATGAGGAGGTTCGGGAAGGCGCTCGGGTCCCAGTGGCTGATGGTCGAGCCTTGCTGCACCGGATCGGGCGTGTAGAGGAGCAGGTCGCCGCTCGTCCGGTGCGTGCCGAGCTGGCGGTTGGTGTCGATCTGGATCCGGCCCTGGACCGGGCTCTGCGCCCGCGCGGGAACCGAGAGGGCGGCGACGGCCAGGACGGCGAGGAGCCAGAGAGAGAGGGCGGCGATAGAGTGGGCTCGGCGCATGGCGTTACTTCTCCACCGGCCCGGAGGCCACGACGGTGGCGGCGAGCGCCCGCCGGGCCCCGTCCGGTCCCTGGGAGCAGACGGGGACGAAGGTGCCGTCGCCGGTGGGGCGGATCACCGACAGGTCGAGGAGGCTCGCCGGGATGCGGGCGCGGGCGAGGCCGTTGGGCAGGACCTCGACCACCACTTTCTCGGCGAGGCCCGCGCGCCGGCCGGTGTCTCCCGCCAGCAGGCTCCGGAGCTCGCGGGCGAGCTCGGCGGCCCGGGCCGCCTCGGGAGCCTCGAACCGCTTGGCGGATTCGTTCCAGGTGATGACCACGCCGTCGGTGGCGGACGGCGCCTGAGTCGCTCGGGAGTGGACGGTCGGTGAGGCGGCGCCGGCGGTCTCGCCGGCCGCGGCGGGTTGCGGGAGGGCCACGAGAAGCCCCGCGACGCCCAGGATGGCGAGCGCCGTGCTTCGAAGTCGAGGGATCCGTCGTTCGATGCTCACGGTACGTCCTCCTCCAGTTCAGTCGATGTTGGCAACGGGCGCGTATCGTATCGGTTCGACCCGGTGGTTTCCATTCCGGAGCGTCGAGCGTCAAAGGTCGATATGAGGGATCCGCGCCACTATCAGCTCGCCGTCCTCGGCTCGCTCCTCCTGTGGGGGATCCTCGGGCTCGATCTCGAGGTGCGGCCGGCGGTCGCCGCGGTGATCCTGGCGACGGCCCTCGGCGTCCAGTGGCTGGGGAGCCGCCTCGCGGGCCTCGCGCGGTTCGAGCCGCGAAGCGCCCTGATCTCGACCTTCTCGCTCGTCCTGCTCCTGCGCACGACCTCGCCGGGCGTGGCGGCGCTGGCGGCCGCCCTCACCATCGGCAGCAAGTTCCTGCTCCGCGTCGGCGGCAAGCACGTGTGGAACCCGACCAACTTCGGGCTCGCCGCCACGATGCTCGCGACCGACCGGGCCTGGGTGTCACCGGGCCAGTGGGGCTCGGCCGCCCTCGGGGGCTTCGCCCTCGCCTCGATCGGCTTCCTGGTGGTCCGCCGGGCCGAGCGGAGCGACGTGACCTGGGCGTTCCTGACGGCCTACGGGGTGGTCCTCTTCGGCCGCGCGTTCTGGCTGGGGGATCCGATGGCGATCCCGCTCCACCAGCTCGCCAACGGCGCCTTCCTGATCTTCGCCTTCTTCATGATCTCCGACCCCAAGACCACGCCGGACTCACGCCCCGGCCGGATTCTCTACGCCGGCCTCGTGGCCCTGGGAGCCGGCTTCATCCAGTTCCACCTGTACCGCGCCAACGGCCTCGTCTGGTCGCTCGCGGCGCTCGCCCCGCTGGTGCCCGTGATCGACCGCCTCCTGCCCGGCCGCGCCTACCGCTGGCCGGGCCGCTCGAGAAAGGAGTTCCCCGTGAGCTCATCCCGTCGCCTGTCGCCCGCCGCCATGGTTCTGGCGGCCATTCTCCTCGCCCCGGCCGCTCCGGCCGCCGCCTTCTGCGGCTTCTACGTGGCCAAGGCGGACACCGATCTCTTCAACCAGGCCTCGAAGGTGGTTCTGGTCCGGGAGGGGGACCGCACGGTCCTCACCATGGCCAGCGACTACCAGGGCACGCCGGACGAGTTCGCGCTGGTGGTGCCGGTGCCCACCTTCCTCGAGCGCGACCAGATCCACGTGGGCAACCGGGCGGAGATCGAGCACCTGGACGCCTACACCGCGCCCCGGCTGGTCGAGTACTACGACGAGAACCCCTGCCGGCGGCGGATCTACGAGAAGGAGCTGGCCGCGGCCCCGCGCTCCGTCGGCGGAGCCGACCAGGCGCGGGCGAACAGCCTGGGCGTGACCATCGAGGCCGCCTACACGGTGGGCGAGTACGACATCCTGATCCTCTCGGCCGACCAGAGCCGGGGGCTCGAGACCTGGCTCACCGAGAGCGGCTACCGGATCCCGCGCGGCGCCTCGCCGGTCCTGGCGAGCTACCTCAAGCAGGACATGCACTTCTTCGTGGCCAAGGTGAACCTGG
>CAZIIB010000734.1:0-2464 GCA_964539125.1 uncultured Thermoanaerobaculia bacterium
CCCGGGGCGGCCCTGCTGGTCGCCGCCTTCGAGCGCCGCCGGGTGGTGGGCTCGCTGGTGGCCGTCGGCGCGGTCCTCCTCTGGCCGGTCGCCGCCTTCGCCGCCTTCGCCGTGGCCGGCTGGCACCTGGAGGTGGTGGCGCCCATGGCCGCCGCCGCGCTCGCCCTCGCGGCCGCCTTCCCGTATCAGGTGCGCACGGTCGACGCTCAGGCCCGGCAGATCCGCAAGACCTTCGAGCACTACGTCTCCCAGGCGGTGGTCGATGAGATGCTGCAGTACCCGGAGCGGGTGAAGCTGGGGGGCGAGCGGCGGGAGATGACGGTGCTCTTCTCCGACATCCGAGGCTTCACCTCGCTCGCCGAGGGGCTGGACTCGGAGGAGGTGGTGGCGCTGCTCAACCGCTTCTTCACCCCCATGACCCGCCTGGTGCAGGCCGAGGGCGGGACGCTCGACAAGTACATGGGGGACGCCCTGATGGCGTTCTTCGGCGCGCCGGTCGCGCAGCCCGACCACGCCCTGCGCGCCTGCCGCGCGGCCCTTGCCATGCGCGCGCGCCTGGCCGAGCTCAACGCCGAATGGCAGGCCGAGGGGCGCCTGCCGGCGGGGGTCGCCCTGGGGATCGGCATCGGGCTCAACAGCGGGCCCATGTCGGTGGGCAACATGGGCTCGGAAGAGGTCTTCGACTACACGGTGATCGGCGACGCGGTCAACCTGGGCTCGCGGATCGAGGGGCTCAACAAGCTCTACAAGACGGAGATCCTGGCCTCGGAATCGACGGTTCGGGCCGCCGGGCCGGACGCGATCGCCTTCCGGGAGGTCGACCGGGTGCGGGTCAAGGGGAAGAAGGAGGCGGTGGCGCTCTTCGAGGTGGTGGCGCGCCGGCCGCTGATGCCGGGGGTCGAGGGGCGCCTCACCGGCTTCGCCCAGGCCCTGGCCCTCTACCGCGAGCGGCGTTTCGAGGAGGCGGCGGAGCGGTTCGCCGCCCTGGCCGCGGTGGGCGACGCGCCGTCGCGGGTCCTCGCCGAGCGCAGCCGCGACCTCGAGCGCCACGGCGCCCCGGCGGACTGGGAGCCGGTCGAGACCCTGACCACGAAGTAGGGGCACCTCGGCGTCGGCCGGGGTTCGATAGACTTCGCCGGTTCACCCTGGCACCCACCCCTGCGCACTCCGGAGACCGAACCCCATGGCCGAACCTGTTCAAGCCCAGTCCAATACCGGCGCGAAGACCGCCCCGACCGCCGCCAAGAGACCTTCGATCCGCATGTACGACGTCGAGGTGGTGGAGGTCGTCTGGGAGACGCACGACACGGTCACCCTGTACGTCGACAAGGTGGAGAAGGACGGTGAGCCCTGGGAGTACAAGGCCGGCCAGTTCTGCACCATCCGACCCCACGAGTTCCCGGCGCTCGCCAACCTCGTGGCCTACTTCGAGGAGGTCAAGGGCAAGCGCGAGCCCGCCCGGGCGTACTCCCTGGCCACGGCTCCCCACGAGCCCTACGTCGGGATCACCGTCAAGGTGGAGCCCTTCGAGGCCGGCGAGACGGACTACCCACCGCTCCTGTCGCCCTTCCTGGTCCATGCGACGCCGGTGGGCACGCGCTTCAAGATCCAGGGATTCGGCGGCCCCTACGTCTACCCCGACGGAATCGAGGAGCGGGCGGACCAGATCGTCCACCTGGTCTCGGGCTCCGGCTCGGTGCCCAACTACGGTCTGGTCAAGGACGCCCTGCACCGCGAGCTCCCCGTACGCCACACTTGGATCTACGGCAACAAGACCTGGGGCGACGTGATCTTCCGCGACGCCCTCCACGCGCTCGCGAAGCGCCACCCGGAGACGATCGAGGTCGTCCACTGCATCACTCGCGAGGAGGATCCGACGGTCCACGGCGCGAACGTTCGCAAGGGGCGGGTGAGCCGGGCGCTGATCGAGGAGCTGGTGCCGGATCTCGCCCGCGCGGAGTTCTTCGTCTGCGGCGCCGGGATCACCAAGTGGGACCGGTTGCACGCCAAGGAGCGGGGGACGGAGCCGGCGCCGAAGTTCCTGGAGTCGGTGCTCGCGATGCTGGAGGAGATCGGGGTGGAGAAGGAGCGGGTGCACAAGGAGAGTTGGTAGCGGCGGGGGACGTCGCTGGACCAGATCGGCGAGTACACGCCCGCGTGGCGAGTGGCTTTCTCGGCGGCAGACTGCGCCGGCGAGAAACCACGTAGCCCCGCGGGCTGCCATTTGGGTGGCTGGGAGCTGTGCCCCCGCCAGGAGGGGAGAGGGGTGGATCGGCGTTCGTCGGACTCCGGAGTGCAACCCCGGTTGAAGCGGCCGAGCTCTGTCTCGGCCGGCCGGTGGTTGCCCACGGAGTCCACCTCTGCAACGAAGGCGGGTTGGGGGCGTCCCCTTCTCCCCCTGGGGGTGAGAAGGGGAGCGAGGGGGTGAAGGGGGGACCCCGCCCAAATCACCGCCGGAGAATGC
>CAZIIB010000735.1:0-2456 GCA_964539125.1 uncultured Thermoanaerobaculia bacterium
CGTCGAGGAGCGGGAACGACGTAGACGGCCCCACGCCGTCGCAACCCTCTGGGCGCATGGGGGTTGCGGCCGGCTTCTGTGTTACTCGTCGTCAACGATGACACCGCATCGCCTCCTCCTCGTGCCTTGAATCCGTCTCGCAAGACCCATGCGCGCGACCATGTGGACTTTCACCGCGGGCTGCTAAAGAGCAAGGAGGCGCAGCGGGCGATCGAGCCGGACGAGTGCGACGTCTTCGGCGACGAGCCGCTCGGCCGGCCGCCCGACCGGGCGATCGAGGTCGTCTGGACGTCGGGAGGTCTCGACAAGCTGGAGATCTACCGCAAGCTCGGCGTTCGCGAGGTCTGGACCTGGCGGCGCGGACGCCTGAAGCTCCATGCCCTGCGTGGGGAGCGCTACGAAGAGATCCCCGCGAGCGAGGTGCTCCCGGGGATCGACCTCGACCAACTCCTCTCCTGCCTCGACCGTCCGACGGCCAGCCAGGCCATCCGGGCCTATCGCGAGCTGATCGCCTCGTAGGTCCTGCGGGCGGCTCGGCCGCGTGAACGGCTCGAGCGGCACGGACCCCGGCCTCCGCCGCAGAAGACGTCCGCCGGACCGCCGGGAAGGTGCCCAAGAGCTCACTGCCTGGAGGCGCTCCCCTCGCGAAGACGCGAGACGGTCTCCTCGATGGGCTGCAGAAGATCCGGATCCGGCGACCTCTCCATCTCCTCGCAACGAGCCCGGTAGTTCCGGGCCATCGTCCCCATCCAGGCTGCGAAGGCCGCAGGCTGCCGGACGAAGAAGGGCCGGAGGACTCCGACCGCCTCCTCGATCGCCGACAGCGCAGCCTCCCGGCGGCCATGGCGCAGCTTGCCGCTCGTCGCGTGCTTTCGACGACTCTCCGGCCGCCTCGGACGTCCTCGAACGTTGTCTACCACGCCCGGCGCTCATGGTGGAGGATCTCGGCGAGGGAACGCTCGCCGCTGTCCGTCGACCCGATCACCCGGAGCAGGCCTTCCACCTGGAGATAGAGCACCCGCCCGTACCACCGACCGGGGTCGGTCTTCGACCGCCGGGACCAGGCAGTGACCTCGAGGGGCTCGGGGGAGTCGAGGAGCACCTCGTTCGCCTCCGCGTCGTCCTCCCCGAGTCGCCGCCTTGGCCGAGCGCCAACCAGCGCTCGACCCCGAGCAGGGCCTGGTAGGGGTACCCGCGGATCGACGCGTACGCCGACCGCCGAGCGCCCGGGCCTGGCGGGCGGGGGTCGACCCGTCCTTTGGGTTCGGTGCCGAGAGACTCGTTCGCTCGGCCGAGTCAGAGCTCGGCCGCTTCACGCGTCGGGTGCCGATCCCCGTCTCCCACCCGGCGGCGGAGCGCTCCCTTCCCAACCGCCGAGGGGGCAGCCCGTGGGGTGCGGTGGTTTCTCGCCGGCGCCGTTGGCCGCCGAGAAAGCCACCCGACCCGCGGGCGTGTCAGCACGCCGTCGTTCCACCCCCCACCCACCCGTCGCTACCCCGCTCGGCACACGCGATTCCGGCCGCTGTGCTTGGCCCGGTAGAGCGCCCGATCGGCTGCGGCCACCAGGCTCGCGGGATCGCCTTTCGGCCCCGGCACCACCGATGCCACCCCGGCGCTCAGCGTCACCCGCGGCACCACCGTCGACGCCCGGTGCGGGATCGCCTTCCCCTCGAGACGGGCGCGGAGCGTCTCCGCCAGCTCCGCCGCCGTCCCCTCCTCGAGGCCCGGCAGGAGCAGCGCGAACTCCTCGCCGCCGTAGCGCGCCGCCAGGTCCGAGACCCGCTGCAGCCCGCTCCGCAGGACCCTCGCCACCTGGCGCAGGCAGGCATCCCCCTCCTGATGCCCGTACGAGTCGTTGTACGCCTTGAAGCAGTCCACGTCCGCCAGCACCAGGGCCAGCGGCTGCTGGCTCCGTGCCGCGCGCTTCCACTCCGAAGCGAGCAGCTCGTCGAAGTGGCGGCGGTTCGAAAGCCCGGTGCCGCCGTCCAGCCGAGTCTGCTCCTCCAGCGCCCGGTTCGCCCCCTGAAGCCGCCGGTTCGCGTCCTCGATCTCCTCCTGCGACTCGAGCAGCCGTCGGTTCGTCAGGTTGAGCTGGATCGCCCCGGCGAGCTGATTGGCGAGGGCCCGGAAGAGTGACAGGTTCGCTTCCGAGAAGACCGCTCCGTCCGTCGCCTCGTAGGCGATCACTCCCAGCACAGATTGCCGAAAGCGGATCGGCACCGCGAGCTCCGCCTGAACGTCTTCGAGCACGGCGAAGAAGTCCGGATCCCGCGAGACGTCGAGCACGAGCTGCGCCTCGCCGGTCCGCATCGCCCGCCCCACGATGCCCGCCGTGATCGGCCACCGCTGGGGCGCCCAACGCCCTCGGCCGGCCCGCCGCGGCGCGAAGGCCCGGTACTCCCACTCCTCGTCCTCCGCTGCCACGAGAACGATCGCCACCATCGCCAGGGCAAACC
>CAZIIB010000736.1:0-2449 GCA_964539125.1 uncultured Thermoanaerobaculia bacterium
ACACCCGAACCGGCAGATCACCGTCGGAGAAAGTGTAAGGATCTACCAATGGCCGAGGAGAGCCGAGAGCTCCGCAAGAGCCGGAGAATCCGATGGCTGCGCCGCCTGCTGCTCGTGGCGACCCTGGTCGCCGTGGCGGTGGTGGTGGCCGTCTACCTGGCCGGCCGCGAGGAGCGCGAGGGTCCGACGAAGAGCTCGCTCGCTCCGCCGCGCGTGGAGCCCGAGGAGGGCATGGTCACGGTGGGGGAGGGCTTCGAGCGGACGTTCACGGAGGGCAACCGCCCGGTCCTCACCGTCCGCGGTGAGAGTTTCTCGCTCGACCGCCAGGGGATCGCCTACCTGACGGGCGTGGGCCTGACCGTCTACCAGGACGACGGCTCGCACTATCAGCTCGAGGGCACGAAGGCCCGGTTCGACATGGAAAAGAAGGAGGCCCGGCTGGTCGGTGCGGTGAAGCTGTCGGCGCCGGACGGTCTCGTCCTGACCACTTCGGAGCTCCAGCTCACCGACCACGGGCACCGGGTCAAGAGCTCGGGAGAGGTCCATCTCACCCTCGGCGACGCCTATCGCGGCCGAGCCGATCGCCTCGACGGGCGGCTCAAGAGCCGGCGCTTCGTCCTCTCCGGCGCCGTCGACATCGAGAGCGCCCCGGGCGCCGAGCGCCCGTTCCGGCTGCGAACCCGTACCCTCACCGTCGACCGCACCCGCAAGCTCCTCCACACCACGGGCTGGGCGGTCCTGAGCCACGGCCCGGACCGGGTGAGCGCCGCCGAGATGGTTCTGTTCTTCGCCGACGACGAGCGGACGCTGCGCTTCCTCCGGGCGCACCGCCGGGTACGGGGCGCCCTCCGGACGGAGCGGACGGACCCCCGAGCCCCGGCGGACCGGGCGGGCGGCCAGCCTCCCCCGGGCCCGCCCGGCCTGGTGGCCTTCCAGACGAGGAACCTCGGCCTCCTGTTCGCCGAGGACGGCCGGGAGCCCAAGCAGGTCGACCTCGACAAGGGCCCCGGCGGACGGGCTCTCCTGCGCTCGCTCCACGGACCGAAACGGCCCCACTACGACCTCTCGGCACCGATGATCACGGGCTACTTCGAGAATGGCGTCCCGGTCCGGGCGGAGGCCGGCAAGGGGGTGACCGTGACCGAGGCTCCGCCCAGCGCCGGCGCGGAGGAGGCCGAGGTCGCCGCGGTCGAAGAGGAGCCGCCGGAGGCCGCGGAGGAGGCCGCCCAGGCCGACGCCCAGCTCTCCGGGGAGGCTGCCGCCGGCGGTGCGCCGGGCGAGGAAGAGACGCAGCAAGCGGAAGAACCGGCGCGGCCCACCGGCCCGGGCCCGGGGCGGAGAGCCACCGGCGAGCACGCGATCGCCTCCTTCGGCCCCGCCGGAGGGCTTTCGAAGGTGGAGCTCGACGGCGAGGTGGTCCTGACCGACACCGGCTTCCGGGGAAGCGGGTCCCGGGCGGTCTTCGGAGCCGACGACGACGAGGCCGAGCTCTTCGGCAAGCCGGCGCTCGTCGAGAGCGACCGCGGGCGGATGGAGGCGCCGCACATCCTCTATACTCGAGCGGACGGCCTGCTCCACGGAACCGACGGCGTCCGCGCCCGGCTGGAGGAGGCCGACGACACGGCCCTGGGCGGCACTCCGTTGACCCGCGGCGACGGCCCGGTCCGGGTGGAGGCCGATGAGGGCTACCTCCGGGATCAGCCCCGCTCTTTCCTCTTCCACGGCCGGGTCCGGGCGTGGCGAGGAGAGAACCTCCTGGTCGCCGACGACTTGAGCGGAGACGACGCCGAGCACCGGCTGCGGGCCGACGGCAAGGTGCGGACCCTGTGGACCCCCGAGGACCAGGGAGCCGGTGCCGCGAGCTCGCCGCCCGAAGGTGGACCCGCCACCGAGAAGCGCCCGCTGGAGGCGACCAGCGACCAGATGACCTATCGCCAGGACGAGCGGCTGCTGGTCTACACCGGAAACGTGACCGCCAAGCAGGAGGAGCGCACCCTCACCTGCCACGAGATGGAGATCCACCTGGCGGCGGAGGGGGGCATGGAGCGGCTGATCTGCACCGGCGACGTCCACGTCGACGACCCGGGCCAGGGCCGGAGCCTGACGGGCGAACGGGCCGTCTACGACCCCCAGGCGCGCACCGTCGAGGTGGAGGCCGCCGAAGGCGGCAAGGTGACCATGCACGACCAGGACGGCAACGTGATCGAGGGACCGCGAATGATCTACGAGATCGACCAGAACCGGGTGCACGTGGTCGGCCGCACGCCGGACGCGGCGGCCGCTCCCGCTCCGGCTCCCGCCGAGCCCGCCAACCCCCCGACCCCGGAGCCTCCGCCGCGGTGAGCGAGTCCCCACGCCAGCTCAGCACCCAGGGCCTGCGCAAGGTCTACCGGGGACGAGCCGTGGTCAACGACGTCTCCCTGGACATCGGTCCCGGGGAGATCGTCGG
>CAZIIB010000737.1:0-2439 GCA_964539125.1 uncultured Thermoanaerobaculia bacterium
CGGCCCGCACTCGTCGGGGCTGGAGCAGGGTACCGCCGCACCGGCCGTGAGCTCTCCGGGAGCGGGGGCCGGCGCCGGCGCGGCGAGGGCGGGCGGCGGTGTCTCCCGGCGGTCGGCCGGCGTCTCGACCTCCACCGCGAGCCAGACCGCCCCGCCCACCATCACCGCGAGGCCGGCGGCGAGGCCGAGCCAGAAGCCCCGACGCGAGGTGGCCTCCGCCGGTTCCGGCAGCTCGCCGGCGAGGCGCCGGTGGAGCGTCTCGAGCGCCGTGTCGTCCGGTTCCGGCCGGGCGTCGCGCACCGCGAGCCGCACCGCCCGGAGGGTCCCGAGGCGTTCCGCACAGCGCCGGCAGCCGGCCAGGTGAGCGCGCACCGCGAGCTCGTCGTCGCGGTCGAGCTCGCCGTCGACGAACGAGGTGAGCCGGCGAACGATCGCTTCACACTCCATCGGATTCCTCCTCCGGCGCCTCGAGCAGGGCCGCTGCCAGGCGGGCGCGGGCCTGGTGGAGCCGGGAGCGCACCGTGCCCACGGGGATCTCCAGGACCTGGGCGATCTCGGCGTAGGAGAGGTCCTCCCAGTCCCGGAGAACCAGGACGCTCCGGTAGATGTCGGGCAGGCGCGCCACCTCACGGCGCACCTCTCGCCGCCGCTCCCCCGCCGCCAGGCGTTCCGCCGCGTCGGGCGCGAGATCGGGGATCTCCGTCAGCGCGATCGGCGACTCCGCCCGGGTGCGTCGGCGCCGGCGCCACCGTCGCTGATGATATCGGCAGACGTTGCGCGCCACGGCGTAGGCCCAGGTGCGGAAGTCGGAGCGGCCGGCGAAGCTGGCGAGCGACCGGTAGATCTCGAAGAACACATCCTGGGTGAGCTCCTCGGCCCGCCCGCGCCCGGTGCCGGTCCGCGCGACGACCAGCTCCCGGACGGGTCCGCGGAAGCGGCGGAAGAGCTCGTCGAAGGCCTCGGTGCAGCCGCGCGCCGCGGCCGCCGCCAGGGCCTCGTCGGAGCGGGAGGCCCACGGCTCCTCGCCACCCACGGAGCAGGGCTCGCCGGAGGGGGTGGGGAGCGGGCGGAGGGTCATCTCGGGGACTCCGGCGGGTGATCGAAGTCGAGGTTGGCCGGTGCCCGCTCGGGTCGGTACTGGCTGGTCTCCGGGACGTCGGTCCCCACCTCGTCGAGCGCCACGTCGTCCACCCAGACCCGTCCCGGCCCGTCGAGCAGAAAGCCATAGCAGATCCGCCCGGCCTCCGGCGCCACGTCGAGGACCACCTGGTAGCGGCGCCAGTCCCGCGTCCCGCGGATCGCTCGGGGCTGCATGTTGTCGAACGCCAACGATCCCTTGCCGACCGCCGGGTCCACCCGCATCCAGAGCCCGGACCAGCCGCCGACGTCCTCGGCCTTGACCCATGCCGACAGGCGCAGGCGCCTTCCCCGGTACGGCGCGGCACCGGGGCAGCGCAACACGGTGACGAAGCCGTGGGGCGCCGAGACCACCGGCTGGAGCAAGGCGGCGGCGGTGCCGTGGCGGCCGCCCCGGGGCTCGAAGTCGACTCGGTAGTCGCCCGGGTTCGAGCCTCCGACCAGCCAGCCGGCGCCCTTCGTCTCCGCCGCTCCCTGGGTCGGGCCGGCGGCGAGCGCCGGCCCGACCGCGACGAGGGCGTACAGGGCGACGAGGACGGCGAGAGCCACCGCGAGTCGCCACCGCTCGATCCGCCCCCTCACGGTCCGCCCACCACCTCGAGGGAGAAGTCATCGACGCGTAGCGTCCCCGAGCCGAAGAGAAAGACCCCGAAATCGAGCCCCGCCGCGGACTCCGGCACGTCCACGGTCACCTCGAATCGGCGCCAGCCCGCCGTGCCGCGCGCCGGCTTGTTCCGGTGGTTGCGGTACAGGAGCTTCCGGCCCTTGACGTCGCCGAGGCGAACGTAGAGGCTGCCCCACTGCGCGACGTCCTCGGTCCGTATCCAGGCCGACACGCGGAGCTTCCTGCCCCGGTAGGGCTCGGCGTCGACGAACTGATGGATCGCCACCCAGGCGCCCTTCGCGGCGTTCGTTCCGACGAGCAGAGCGCAGGCCGAGCCCCCGCGGCCGCCGGTGGGGTCGAGGCGCACCTCGAAGCCCTCGGTCTGGCCCGCCATCTGCCAGCCCGGCGGCGGCACCACGAGCCCCGCCCGGGCCGGCGGCGCCACGGCCAGCAGCCAGGCGAGGACCGCAACGGCGAGGCCGGCGGAGGCGGCGGGGCGCGGACTGGAACGGTTCGGCACGATGGAGCGGTCCCCGGGCTTCATCGTACCCAGTGACCGCCGGGCGGGAAAGGTTCGGGCCGGAGCTGGCCGAGGGCGCCGGCCGGCCTCAGCGCTCGCCGATCGCCGCCAGGTACTGGGCGTAGGCGGTCGAGAAGGCGTGGAGGGCACGGGAGTGGTTGCTCCGGGCCTGGGTCAC
>CAZIIB010000738.1:0-2439 GCA_964539125.1 uncultured Thermoanaerobaculia bacterium
GCGGACAGGCGACGACATCCGGAATCTCACGATCCTCGCCATCCTCCTCTTCGCTTACCTCCTGGCCGAGCACCAGGCGCCGCAGTCGGGCATCCTCGCCGCCGTGGTCATGGGCTTCACCATGTCCGCCGCCGACATTCCCGACCTGGCGCGCCTGAAAGAGTTCAAGGGGCAGCTCACGGTGCTCCTGATCTCGGTGCTCTTCGTGCTCCTCGCCGCCCAGCTCGACCTCCGGGCGCTGGACGAGCTGAGCTGGCGCGGTCTGGTGGTGGTGGCCGGCCTGATCCTCCTTGTCCGGCCCCTGGCGGTGGCCCTCTCGATCCCCGGTCGGGAGCTCGACCTCGCGGGCCGCTCGGTGGTGGCGCTCACGGCGCCGCGGGGGATCGTGGCGGCGGCGGTGGCCTCGCTCGCCGCCCGCCAGCTCCGCCAGGTCGGGGTGGCCGGCGCCTCGGCCCTGGAGGGCATGGTCTACCTGACGATTCTCGTGACCGGCGTCTGGGCCACCGGCATGGCCCTGATCCTGCCCCGCGCCCTGGGCTACGCCCGGGACCCGAAGCGGCGGTTCACCGTCCTGGTGGGTGCGCACGCCCTGACCGAGGCGCTGGCCGCTGTGCTCCTGGGCGAGGGGCGGGCGGTGACCGCGCTCGATTCGGCGCCGGGCAAGCTCGAGCGGCTGCGCGAGCGGGGAGTGAGCACGGTGCGAGGCGACGCCCGGGACGTCGCCTCGTTCGAGCGGGCCGGAGTCCAGCGCGACACCCAGGTGGTGGCGCTCACCACCAACGACGAGCTCAACCTGCTGGTGGCCGAGCTGGTGCGCGACGAGCTGGGGGTGGAGCACCCGGCGGTGGCCCTCGACCGCCCGTCGCAGGAGTTCGGCCGCGTGCGGCGGGCCTGGATCGACCTGGTGGCCGGCCGTCCCCTCGACCTCAGCCGATGGATCCGCCGCTTCGAGTCGGGCCAAGCCCGCTTCGTCACTCTCGACATGGGCGAGCCCAAGACGCTCGAGGCGCTTCGTCTCCAGGTGGATGGAGAGGTCGACGGGGGGCGCGTCGTGCCCCTCGTCGGCTGGAACGACGACACGCCCTCCTTCCATATCGACCCCAAAGATCCGGAGTCCCTCGGAGGGTTCGCGAGGCTCACCGTGATGGTGTCGGGAGAGCGGCTGCCGGAGGCGCTGGAGCCGTTCGTGGCGGAGCCCGCCGAGGCCGAGGAGGTGGCTGGAGGAGGAGGGGCGCCCTGAGCCGTCGCCTCCGCCACGGCGCCTTCTTCCGAACCGGCCTGGCCCTCGCCCTGGCGCTCGCCCCCGGCGCGGTCTCCGGCGCCGCGGCGCCGGCTGCTTCCGCCGCTCCCGAAGCGTCCTCCGGCCGCGTGCGCGTCCAGGCCGGGCCGATCTGGCTCGAGGGCCCCGCCGCCTACCGCGGGACCCTGGAGCAGCTCGCCGCCGAGGCCCGCACCTTCCTCCCCTCGGTCACCGCCGATCTGGGCGTCCAGCCGGCCGGGCCCATGCTCATGGTCCTGATCCCGCCCGACACGCGCTCCGACCCGGAGCTCGCGCGCCTCGATCGCGCCGCCCCGTCCTGGGCCGCGGGCTTCGCCCTCGAAGACCAGCGGATCGGCGCCATCCGGATCGCCGAAGCGGGGCGCTACCCCTTCGGCGACCCCGGCGCCGTCCTGGTCCACGAGGTCACCCACATCCTGATCCACGACGCGGCCCGCGGCGAGCACGTGCCGCGCTGGTTCCACGAGGGGGTGGCGACCGAGGAGCAGCGCCGCTGGACCCTGAAGGACGCCTACGTCTTCAGCTCCTCGCTCCTGGTGGGGAACCTCCCGACGCTCGAGGAGATGAACCGGTCCTTCGCCACCTCGGAGACCGGCGCTCCCCTCGCCTACGCCGCCTCCTTCGACTTCATCCGCTGGGCGCAGGACGAGTACGGCGACGGGGTGGTCCGCCGGATCCTGGCCGAGCTCGGGCGGCGGGCGGGCACGCCGGGGAGCCTCCACTTCCGCCAGGCCTGGCGCGACGCCACCCTCGAGTCGCTGGCCGACTCCGAGGCGTCCTGGCGGCGGAGCAGCCTCGCCCTCTACCGCTGGCTCCCGGCCCTGACCGGCGCCGGCACCCTCTGGCTCGCCATCACCGCCCTCTTCCTCTTCGCCGCCTGGCGCCGGCGCCTGCGCACGCGCGAGATGATGGAGCGCTGGGAGGTGGAGGACCAGGCCGCCGCCCGCTGGCGGGTGCGGAGGACCCCGTACCGCTCCGCCCCCCCCGAGCCGGAGCCCGAGGAAGACGAGGGGGCCGACGACGAGGAGGAGGGGCCCTGGTTCCTCGACGAGCTCGAGGAAGAGGAGGACGACGACGGCGGCCGGGACGACGACGGCCACTGGGTGAACTGACCCAGGAGTCTGCGCGGCAGAAATCCAGGGCCGCGCGCAGGGGTCTTG
>CAZIIB010000739.1:0-2435 GCA_964539125.1 uncultured Thermoanaerobaculia bacterium
CTCGCCTCGATCCTGGGCCGGGAACCCCAGGGAGCGGTCGTCCTCCACGCCGCGAGCTTCACCCCCGAGAAGGACCAGACGAGCCTGGTTCGAGCCTTCGCGCGGGCCACGGCGGAGCGACCGGACGCCGTGCTGGTCCTGGCCGGCGACGGACCGCTCCGGGAGGAGGTGTCGGGGCTCGCCGGCGCGCTCGGGCTGGGCGAGAGGGTGTGCTTCGCCGGCGCCCGTGGAGACCTGGGTGAGTGGATGGCGGGGGCGGATCTCTTCGCCCTCTCGAGCCGGATCGAGGGGGTCCCGGGGGTGATCTTGGAGGCCGCGGCCCGAGGTCTCCCGATCGTGGCGACCGCGGTGGGCTCGGTCCCGGACGCGGTAGAGGACGGCGCGACGGGCCTTCTCGTCCCCGCCGGGGACACCGGCGCACTGGCGGACGCCCTCGACCGGCTCTTGGCCGCCCCGGAGCTCCGGCTTCGCATGGGAGCCGCCGGCCGGGAGCACGTCCAGCGCCACTTCTCCCTGGAGGGCATCGTCGACCGCTTCGAGGATCTCTACCGGAACCTGGCGGAGGGCGCCGTTGGCTGAGCCCCTCCGGGTGTTTCACCTGATCAAGGGGCTCGGTCGAGGGGGGGCCGAGGGCCTTCTCCTGGGCTGCGGGGAGCGCGGAGCAGAGCCTCCGGTGCGCTACGGCGTCGGCTATTTCCTGCCCTGGAAGGACGCCCTGGAGGACGCACTCCGCGGGAGCGGGGTCGAGGTGGTCTGCTTCTCGGCGCGGAACGCCGGCGGGATGCTCGCCCGGGTGCCCGGGATCGCCGCGTTCCTCCGCCGCTGGCGGACCGACCTGGTTCACTGCCACCTGCCCCTGGCGGGGGTCGTGGGACGGCTCGCCGGCCGGCTCGCCGGAGTCCCCGTGGTCTACACCGAGCACAACCTCATGGAGCGATACCACCCCTGGACTCGCCGGGCCAATCTATGGACGTGGGGCCTCCAGGAGCGAGTGATCGCCGTCTCCGCCGAGGTGGCCGCCTCCATCGAGCGCCACGCGGGCGCGACGGTACCGGTGCGCGTGGTGCGCAACGGCGTGCCCATCGCGAGCCTGCGGCGCGATCCGGAGGCCGGTGCCGCCGTCCGCCGCCGTCTCGGCATCACGCGGGAGGCGCCGGTCGTGGGGCACGTGGCCGTCTTCCGCCGCCAGAAGCGCCTCGACCTCTGGCTGGAGACGGCAAGGGAGATCCTGCGGCGGCGTCCCGACTGCCGCTTCCTCCTGGTGGGCGACGGCCCCCTCCGAGAGGAGACGGAGTCCCTCGCCCGGCAGCTCGGCTTGGCGGAGGCGGTCCGCTTCACGGGACTCGCGGAGGACGTCCGGCCCTATCTCTCCGCCATGGACCTGCTCCTGATCAGCTCGGAGTTCGAAGGCCTGCCGCTGGTGCTGCTCGAGGCGATGGCCCTCGAGCTGCCGGTCGTGAGCACCGCCGTCGGCGGGATCCCGGAGGCCATACGAGACCCCGGGACGGGGCGGCTGGTGCAGTTCGGCGCCACGTCCGAGGCCTCCAGCGCGGCCGTGGAGATTCTGGACGACCCGGTGCTGCGGGAGGCGCTCGGGCGAGCGGCGCGACGTCGGGTCGCGGAGGAGTTCGGTACCGACCGGATGTTCGGTGAGCTGGAAGCCCTCTACCGGGAGGTCGTGGATGGCGCGCTCCGAGGTTGAGATCACCGTCCGGCGGGCGCGTCCGGAGGACCAGCCGGCGCTCTTCGACCTCATGCGCCTCTGCCTGGGAGAGGGCTCCGTGCCCCGGACCGCGCGCTTCTGGGAGTGGAAGCACGAGCGCAACCCGTTCGGCCCCTCCCCGGTGCTCGTCGCCGAGACGGCCGGCGAGCTGGTCGGGCTGCGCGCCTTCCTCCGTTGGCGCTGGCAATGTGCGGATCGCGACCTGGCGGCGGTCCGCCCGGTCGACACCGCGACCCACCCGAGCTGGCGGGGGCGCGGGATCTTTTCTCTCCTGACCCGCCGCCTGGTCGAGGAGGTCGCCGCGGAGGGAACCGCGTTCGTGTTCAACACTCCGAACCGCGCGAGCGGATCCGGATACCTGAAGATGGGCTGGCGTTCCGCCGGCCGGCTCCCCGTGCTGGCCCGGCTGCTCCATCCCGGAGCCACCGTGCTCCGGCTGGCCGCGCGCCGGCCGGCCCTCGACCCGCCCGACCTCTCGCGCTGCCCGCGCGCTGCCGAGCTGGTGGCCCGGCCGTCGTTCGGCGAGCTCCTGGCAGCCGCCGGTGAGGACGCCGGGCGGCCTCTGGAACGGCGCCTGCGCACCCTCCCCACCCGGGAGTACCTCACCTGGCGCTATGTCGACGTTCCAGGCTTCGAGTACCGGGCCCTGTGGAGCGAAGATGGGTCCGCGCCCGCCGCCATCCTGTTCCGCGGCCGGGTACGGGGGTCTCTG
>CAZIIB010000740.1:0-2430 GCA_964539125.1 uncultured Thermoanaerobaculia bacterium
ACACCCGAACCGGCAGATCACCGTCGGAGAAAGTGTAAGGATCTACCAATGGCCGCCCGGGAGTCACCGCCCGTCCTCGCCATCCTCGGTCCGACGGCGACGGGCAAGAGCGCCCTCGCCCTCGATCTCGCCGGCCGTCTGGGCGGCGAAGTGATCAACGCCGACGCGCTCCAGGTCTATCGAGGCTTCGACATCGGTACCGCCAAACCGACCCCGGAGGAGCGACGGCGGATCCGGCATCACCTGGTGGACGTCCTCGAGCCCACCGAGCGCTTCTCGGCTGGCGAGTTCGCCCGCCGGGCGTGCCGGGCGATCGCCGAGATCCGAGAGCGCGGAGGGCGCCCGATCGTGGTGGGAGGGAGCGGCCTCTACGTGCGGGCGCTGCTCGAGGGCATCAGCCCGGTCCCTCCCGGCGATCCGGAGGTCCGGGCCGAGCTGCGACGGCGGGTCGAGACCGAGGGCCTGGAGAGCCTCTACGAGGAGCTCGGGAAGATCGATCCCGTCACCGCGGAGCGCGTGGCTCCGGGCGACACCCAGCGTGTGCTGCGCGCCCTGGAGGTGGCGACGGTGAGCGGTGCGCCGCTCTCTGAGTGGATCGACCGTCGTCCCTACGGGGAAGCACGCGTGGCGGCCGTGCGCGTTGCATTGACGCTTCCGCGGGGGGTACTGTACGATGCCATCGCACGCCGAGTGGCCCGAATGGTGGAGGGCGGTTGGGTCGAAGAGGTGGCACGGCTGCTCTCTCGAGGCCTTTCGACTTCAGCTCCAGCGTTTCAGGCCATCGGCTATCGACAGATGGCGCGCCACGTGACCGGTGAATGGGGCTTGGAGCGCGCGGTGGACGAGACGATTCGGGCGACGCGCCGCTATGCCAAGCGCCAGTTGACCTGGTTCCGGAAGGAACCCGATGTGGTCTGGCTCGACGCTCGGGAAGAGGAAGGCCTGTCGGAACGTGTCGTCGAGCTCTGCTGACTTTGTCTGGGATTTCGTGAAGAGTCTCTGGGGGGACCGATGGGCAAACACAACATCAACATCCAGGACGGCTTCCTCTTTCAGAACCTGAAAGAGGGGCAGACGATGTATGTCGAGCTGGTGACCGGCAGGAGCCTGGTCGGCAAGCTCAAGCGGTTCGACCGCTTCGCGGTGGTCATCGAAACGGAGGGAAAGGAGATCCTGGTTTACAAGCATGCCATCTCGACGATCACCACCTCCAGCCCCTCAGAAAGCGCAGCCGGTTAGGAGCCTGCACCGCATCGCCTCCTCCTCGCGCCTTGGATCCGACCCGCATGACCCATGGGCGCGGCCCTGGGTTTCTGTAGCGCAGGCTCCTCGCCTCACCAGATCCCCGACCCGGCGCGACCTCGCCCTCGTCGTCGCGCTGAGCTGTTTGCTGCCCCTGGTGGGCGGTTGTTCCTCCTCCGGCCGCCCCGAGCGCCCCCAGGTCCGACCGGAAGAGGCGGCCACGGCGGGGATTCCCGCGGCCGACCGCCCCTACGTGATCGATCCCCTGGAGGGCTACCCGTTGGTCCCGGCTCCCGACCCGGCCGGCGAGGTCCAGGAGGCGTTTCGTGCCCTCGCCCGGAGCGGCGAAGCCGCGGCCGCCCACGCCGCCGCCGGGCGGGTGCTCGCCGGCGATCCCGCGTTCCATCCGGCACAGGTCCTCGACGCCCAGGCGGCCTACCTCGAGGGAGACGCCGGCACCGCGGTCGAGCGCCTGGAGCCGGTGACCGAAGAGCTTCCCGGCTACACGGCCGCCGAGCTCCTCCTCGGCTGGGCCGCCGAGCGCCTGGGCGAGATCCCGGAGGCCTACGGCGCCTTCCGCGCCGTCGCCGATCAGGCCTCCGCCGCCGCCGACCGCGCCGACGCCCTCCAGGCCCGGGCCCTCGAGATCGTCGGGAACCGATTCGACGACGCCCTTTCCCGCGGCCGGCTCGACCAGGCGGCCGGCCACCTGGCCCGCCTCGAGCTCTGGGCCCCGGGCGCGACCTCCACCCTCGAGGATGCCCGCAAGCTCGCCTCCGCGCAGGGGGATCGCAAGGCGGAGCTTTCGGCAGTCGACGAGCTGCTGGCGGCGGGCGTGGACCGCCTCGAGCTCCGGGAGCGGCGGGCCGAGCTGGAGCTCGAAGTGGGAGATCCCTCCGAGGGGTTGCAACTCTTTCAACGCCTCGCCAGAGAGCACCCGTCCGACCCCGCGATCCAGGACGAGCTGGAGCAGGCGAAGTTCCGCTGGCGCTTGACGCTCCTGCCGCCCCAAGTGCAGGCGATCCCCCCCGAGCCCGTGCTCACCCGCGCCGAGTTTGCGACCCTGCTCCAGTGGCTGATCCCCGCGGTACGCTCCGCCCGGGCCCAGGGCGGCGGCCGGATCGCCGCGGACATCCTGGACCACCCGCGCCGCGACGAGATCGCCCGGGTGGTCAACCTGGGGCTGAT
>CAZIIB010000741.1:0-2429 GCA_964539125.1 uncultured Thermoanaerobaculia bacterium
AGGCGGCGTCGGTCTTCTTCCTGCCCCTCTTCCTGGCCCTCTTCCTGACCATCCTGTCGCTGCCGCTGCTGCGCTGGCTCCGGGGCCACCGGGTGCCGGCGGTGGCGGCGATCGCCCTCACCATGCTGGCGGTGGTCGCTATCCTGGGCCTGGTGGCGCTGGTCCTCTCCGCCTCGATCGATTCCCTCACCGAGAAGCTCCCCGCCTATCAGGAGCAGGCCCGCGAGGGCGCGGGGCGTCTGCTCGGCTGGCTCGAGGTGCGCGGCATCGACCTGGCCGAGAGGATCTCCACCGAGGCCCTCGACCTGGGGGCGGTGGTCAACGTCATCGGCAACACCTTCCGGGGTGTGGCGACGGCCCTCTCCAGCTTCCTGCTGGTGCTGCTGATGCTGATCTTCATGCTCTGGGAGTCGATCATCCTGCCGGGCAAGCTCGCCGTGGCCGAGCGCCGGGGTCACTTCGACTTTGCCCGGCTCGCCCCGATCGTCAGCCGGGTGCAGCGCTACCTGATCCTGAAGACCGCCGTCAGCCTGGCCACCGGCATGGCGGTGGGTCTGGTGACGTTCTTCGTGGGCCTGGACTTCGCCCTGTTCTGGGGATTCATCGCCTTCGTCCTGAACTACATCCCGAACGTGGGTTCCCTGTTGGCCGCCCTGCCTGCCATCGCCCTCTCCCTGATTCAGCTCGGCCCCGCGCGGACGCTGGTGATCGCCGCGGGCTACCTGGTGATCAACGTCGTGTTCGGCAACCTCGTGGAGCCGGCGGTCATGGGCCGGGGCCTACGCCTGTCGCCGCTCGCCATCTTCCTCTCCCTGATCTTCTGGGGGTGGCTGTGGGGAGCGCTGGGGATGATCCTCTCGGTGCCCCTCACCGTCTCCCTCAAGATCCTGTTCGAGAACACCGAGGACCTCACCTGGGTGGCCGCCCTGCTCGACCGGCGGCCCCGCGAAACCTCTTGAGCTCGCCGGGGCCGGCGAAATTTCACGGCCGCACAGGCCGTTGAAAGAGGTGCCGGCCGGATCGCGCTCCGGCAACTCCTCTTCGAGACGATTGACAGAGACGGGCCCGGTGGTATCATTTCCTCGAATCAGCACTAAACTGGTGCTGATTCGGGAGGCGACGACGAAACCGGGTCTCGAGTGAGGGTACGGGGAAGGGCGAGGACGAGAGGTACGACGATGCTCCGGATCACCAAGCAGACCGACTACGGAATCGTGCTCCTGACCCACATGGCGCTCGATCCGGAACGGCTGGTCAACGCCCCCGAGCTGGCGCAGGAGACCTCCCTGCCCCAGCCGATGGTGGCGAAGATCTTGAAGCTCCTGGCGCGCGCCTCGATTCTCGAGTCCCATCGCGGGGTCAACGGCGGCTACTGCCTGGCCCGGTCTCCCGAGGAGATGTCGGTCTCCGAGGTGATCACCGCCCTCGAGGGGCAGATCGCCATCACCGAGTGCACGGACGACACCGAGGGCCTTTGCTCCCAGGAGCAGGTCTGCCAGGTGCGCAGCAACTGGAATCGGATCAACCTGGCGATCCACGAGGCCCTCGATCACATCTCGCTGGCGGAGATGACCGGGCCGGTGCGCGTGCCGCGGCCCGCGCGGCTGGTGCAGCTCGCCGGCTGCCAGCCGCCGGTGGCCGAAGCGGCCGAGGCCGAGGCCCTGTAGCGCGGCCCGAGAGACGACGAACGATCCTTCCGGCGGCGCGCCCGCGCGATCGCCGTGGACATCGACGAACCGAGGACAGACCATGGCCGAAGCATCGACTCAGAACCAGCTTCTCGAAGAGGTCGCGAACCGCGACTACGCCTTCGGTTTCGTGACCGAGGTCGAGCAGGACACCCTGCCGCCCGGCCTCGGCGAGGACGTGGTGCGGGCCATCTCGGCCCTCAAGGGCGAGCCCGAGTGGATGACCGAGTGGCGCCTCAAGGCGTACCGGGGCTGGCTGAAGATGAAGGAGCCGACCTGGGCCAAGGTCCACTACGAGCCCATCGACTACCAGGCGATCTCCTACTACTCGGCGCCCAGGTCGAAGGACGACCGGCCGAAGAACCTGGAGGAGGTCGACCCGGAGATCCTGCGCACCTACGAGCGCCTGGGCATTCCCCTCGAGGAGCAGAAGATGCTCGCCGGCGTGGCGGTGGACGCGGTCTTCGACAGCGTCTCGGTGGCGACCACCTTCAAGGCCAAGCTCGCCGAGATGGGGGTGATCTTCTGCTCCATGTCGGAGGCGATCCGTGAGCATCCCGAGCTGGTCAAGAAGTACCTGGGCTCGGTCGTGCCCCGGACCGACAACTTCTTCGCCGCGCTCAACTCGGCGGTCTTCTCCGACGGCTCGTTCGTCTACGTGCCCAAGGGCGTGCGCTGTCCTATGGAGCTCTCGACCTACTTCCGGATCAACGCCATGAACACCGGGCAGTTCGAGCGCAC
>CAZIIB010000742.1:0-2429 GCA_964539125.1 uncultured Thermoanaerobaculia bacterium
TGCTCAACGTCCTGCTGGGCGGCAAGTTCATCAGCCGGATCAACCTCAACCTGCGCGAGCGCCACGGCTTCACCTACGGCGCGTCGAGCCGCCTCTCGCCCCGGCTCGGCCCCGGTCCCTTCGCGGTCGCGGCGGCGGTGGAGACCCAGGCGGTGGGCGCCGCAACCCGGGAGATCCTCGCCGAGCTCCGGCGGCTGCGCGAGGATCTCGTCGAGCCCGAAGAGCTGAGGGACACCAAGAGCTACCTGCTCGGGACCTTTCCCTACACCCTCCAGACCGTCTCCGGCGTGCGGTACCGGATCGAGAGCCTCGGGGTCTACGGCCTGCCGGACGACTACTACTCGCCCGAGCGGTACCTGGCGCGTCTCGATGCCGTGACGGAGGCCGAGGTACTGCGGGTCGCCCGGGCTCATCTCCACCCGGACCGCGTGGCCATCACCGCGGTGGGGCCGGCGGCGGAGCTGGCGCCGCAGCTCGAGGGGCTGGGGACGCTGGAGATCGTGGGAACCTGAGACGGGCCTCCGCGGCGCCGTCGGCCGCGACGTGGATCTCGAGCACCGCTCGCGAGCCGGCATCGAGCCGGCCGGCGACCTGGATGCGCCGGGCGGGCTCGCCCGGCCGCGCCACGTAGATCCAGAGCGCGCTGGTGCCGGACGGCACCGCGATCTCCTGCGCGAAGCCGCCCCGGCTCGGCTCTCTGGCGGACGGCCAACGTCCGGCCTCGTAGTAGGAGAAGCCGCGGTGGAGGAGCCGTAGGCCGCCGGCGTAGATGGTGACCACGCCCTCGGGCGCGTCGCTGCTGAACTCGACGCGCAACCGGGCCCGCCGGGGAGCCGCCGGAGCGCTCGCACCGTCCGCTGTCGACCGAGAGACGAGGTCGGGATTTCGGAGGGTTTTCACACCGGACGGGCCGTCACCGGCCGGCAGGCCGTCGCCGGCCCGGTGCGACGAGACGATCACGGCACCGGCCGCCAGAACCCCTAGCACGGCACCCGCGATCGCCGGCAGGACCAGGGACCCCGAGCGCAGACGAGCGAGCACGCCGTGCCAGCGCGACGCGAGCGTCTGGGTCGTCTTGCGCGGGGGGAGACCGAGCAGCGTGCGGTCCAGGATCTGAGTGGCGGACGTGGAGCCCGCGTCGACCCCGCCCGCGGGCCGGTACAGGATCTGGCGCAGCTCGGTCGCCAGCTCGCCGCCGGATGCGTAGCGCTGCTGCGGATCCTTCGCCAGCGCTCGCTCGAACACGGCCTGGAGGCGGGGCGACGAGCCCGGGAGCTCCGCCGTGGCGTCGGGCGGTGGCGCGTGGACGACCTGGTGGACGACCTCGGCGACGTTGGACCCCTGGAACGGCGGCCGGCCGGTGAGCATCTCGAAGAGCACGACGGCCAGGCTGTAGACATCGGCGCGGCCGGTCACCTCGCGGCCCAGGAGCTGCTCCGGCGCCATGTAGCTCGGCGTACCCAGGATCAGCCCACCGTCGTCGCCCAGCGGCCCCTTCCCGAGCGACGCGATGCCGAAGTCGGTGAGCTTGACCTGTCCCGACTCGTCGATGAGGATGTTCGCCGGCTTGATGTCCCGGTGGACCACTCCCATGGTGTGGAGGTAGTCGAGCGCCGACGCGACCTGGGCCACGAGGTCGACGGCGCGCTCGAACTCGAGCTTCCGGCCCGCGGCGAGGAGCTCGCCCAGATTGCGGCCCCGGACGTACTCCATGGCGAGGAAGACGGTCCGGTCCGACCGCTCGACCAGGTCGTAGACCGTGACGATGTTGGGGTGCGACAAGACGCCAGCGTTGCGCGCCTCGCGCAGCAGGTCGTCGCGCAGCGAGCGCACACCGTGGCGTTGCCGGTCGGTGGTGGGACCCGCGGCTACGAAGCTCTTGATCGCCACTTCCCGACCGATGAGGGTGTCGCGCGCCAGGTAGACGGTCCCCGAGGCTCCGCGACCGATCTCGCGCAAGAGCTCGTAGCGGCCAAAGTCGAGGGCGGGGTCCAAGGTGACGGTGGCTCCGGCGATCACTCGCGACC
Organism: uncultured Thermoanaerobaculia bacterium; assembly: GCA_964539125.1. Classification (GTDB taxonomy): domain Bacteria; phylum Acidobacteriota; class Thermoanaerobaculia; order Multivoradales; family DATKCC01; genus CAVUBL01. The sequence continues at coordinate 2,028 of CAZIIB010000742.1, forward strand.
GATCGGCGAGTTCGGTTTCACCTTCTCCGGCAGACCGGTCACTCGAGGTGAGCCGAAAGCTCCTGGTTCTTGTCCAGGCGAATCTCGAGCCGCCGGGTGGTCCCCCCGGGGAAGTTGCCCTCGAGCACTCGGGAGATCGCGGGGCGGCCGGGCAGCGCGACCAGGATCCGCAGAGTGGCCGGCCCGGAGGGAACCGTGTAGTGGTTGTCGACGGTTCCGGCCGTGGGTACGGTCCGGAACAGTCCCTCACGCCGGAAGAAGCGGTAGCTCTCTTGAGCGAGTTGCTCTTTGCCGAGGTAGACGGTCAGCACTCCCTCGGGCAGGGCGGTGAAGAAGTGGAGGTCGAGGCCGGCGTCGGCGGCCGCGTCGGCAACCTTCCCCGCCTCGTCGGTGGTGACCGGC